>DAAL01000014.1:0-289 GCA_001701065.1 Bacteroidales bacterium GP4 | reverse complement strand
CCGAAACCCACAGCCGCCATGGCAGCCAACAAAGCATCCCTCAACAAGTCCAATCCCATCATATCAGTTTATTTTCAAATATAAGTAATGTGGCTGAAAGTCCCACAGCTATACATATCACAATCAACGCAGCCTGAATCAGCCTTCCGCTTCCGACGACAGTGTGACCCGACACTATGTCTATTATACCGTTTATAAGAGGAACGCCCGGAACCATGAACAGAACACTTGTGCCTATGGCGATATCAGCCGTTGCGTCAAACGTCAATGACAACGCCGACACTAACGA
>DAAL01000264.1:52051-53492 GCA_001701065.1 Bacteroidales bacterium GP4 | reverse complement strand
GAGGTCAGCACCCACATCGGCAGCCTTAGTGTAAATACCGCCGCCAACACGGGCAAAAAGAGCCTGTGTACTTGCTCCCATTCCGAATGTAAGCATGGTCGTGGTGATCATACACAACTTAGCTGTGGGGGTAGCAGGATCATTAGGCACGAAGTAATCAAGGATAAGATACCAGAACGAGATATCGAGCAATCCGAGACCAACTACCACAAGACCCATGACGGCACCGCTTCGGAAAGCCACGCGCAATCCTCCATTGAGTGAAGTTCGGGCAGCATTAGCGGTTCTTGCCGATGCGTAGGTGGCGGTCTTCATTCCCAAGAAACCGGAGAGTCCCGAGAAGAAACCACCGGTGAGGAATGCCACAGGCACCCATGCATTCTGAAGGTTGAATCCATAAGCCATTACAGAGAAAAGCACTACAAGGCACAGAAACACTAACCCTACGATTTTGTACTGTTGTTTTAGATACGACATCGCCCCTTTACGAACGTATAGGGCAATCTTTTGCATCAGAGGCGTTCCTTCGCTCTCTTTCATCATCTGTCGGTAAAAGAACCATGCAAGACATAAGGCTAAGAAAGAGGCTCCGGGAACAATCCAAAATAGATTATTTTCCATCGCGTTATTTAAATGTTATTAAAATTAAGTTAATATCTTCTACAAATTTAATAATTATTGCCCGCATGTGCAAACTAACTGTGCGGTGTATCTGCAAAATATGAAAAAGTTTTGTAATTTTGCACTAATTTTTTTGACAAGAATTACTCATTTTAGAATTATCATATCGCACAATGAACGAGTTAGCCAAAACTTATAGCCCGGAGAATGTTGAAGACAAGTGGTATAGCTACTGGATGGAACATGACCTGTTCAAGTCAGTTCCCGATGAGCGTGAACCTTACACCATCGTCATTCCCCCACCCAATGTGACAGGTATTCTTCACATGGGGCACATGCTTAACAACACCATTCAGGACATTCTGATACGCCGTGCCCGAATGGAAGGCAAGAATGCCCTTTGGGTTCCGGGAACCGACCATGCCGCAATAGCCACCGAGGCAAAGGTTGTGGCAAAACTTGCAACCGAAGGAATCAAAAAGAGCGACCTCACACGCGAAGAGTTCCTCAAACACGCTTGGGAATGGAAAGAAAAATACGGCGGCACCATTCTTGAACAGCTTAAGAAGATAGGTGCTTCATGCGACTGGAGCCGCACAGCATTCACCATGGACGACATACGCTCCAAGAGTGTGATAAAAGTGTTCTGTGAACTTTACCGCAAAGGTCTTATATACCGCGGAAAGCGCATGGTCAACTGGGACCCTAAAGCATGCACCGCGCTAAGCGATATAGAAGTAGTATATAAGGAAGAGCACAGCAAGCTATACTATCTTCGTTATAAAATCGTGGGAGAGGACGGATATGCCATTGTGGCTAA
>DAAL01000264.1:0-52046 GCA_001701065.1 Bacteroidales bacterium GP4 | reverse complement strand
TGGTGAATGCTGTGCGGCTCCAGTCCCATGTGCATCAACCCCAATGACCCCAAGAACCAGCATCTGAGAGGCAAGAAAGTGATAGTGCCGCTCGTTAACCGTGAGATTCCGGTTATCGAGGATGACTATGTGGACATAGAATTCGGTACCGGATGCCTTAAAGTGACTCCCGCCCATGACATGAACGACAACATGCTTGGAGAGAAACACAATCTTGAAACCATCGACATATTCAACGACAACGGCACCATAAGCGAAGCCGCAGGAATGTACGTGGGAATGGATCGCTTCGATGTCCGCAAGCAGATAGCCATAGACCTTCAGGAAGCAGGACTCATCGAAAAAATCGAGGACTACGAAAACAAGGTGGGTTACTCCGAACGCAATATCGACACTGCTATAGAGCCGCGACTATCCGACCAGTGGTTCTTGAAGATGGAAGATATATCCAAGCCGGCTCACCGCGCAGTAATGGAGGACTTCATAAAGTTCGTTCCCGAGAAGTTCAAGAACACTTACAACACCTGGATGGCTGAGATAAAGGACTGGTGTATATCACGCCAGCTATGGTGGGGCCACCGCATCCCGGCATATTATCTGCCTGACGGATCATTTGTGGTAGCCGAAACACCCGAGGAAGCTCTCAAAGAAGCCATGAGCGTAACCGGCAATGCTTCATTGACGCTTGCCGACCTTCGCCAGGACGATGACTGCCTTGACACATGGTTCTCATCATGGCTGTGGCCTATCTCGCTCTTCAACGGCATCCTTGACCCGGGCAATAAGGAGATTTCCTACTACTACCCCACTTCAACTCTTGTCACCGGTCCCGATATTATATTCTTCTGGGTTGCCCGAATGATTATAGCCGGTTATGAGTTTGTAGGCGACATGCCGTTCAAGAACGTTTACTTTACCGGTATAGTCCGTGACAACATAGGACGCAAGATGTCAAAGCAGTTCGGCAACTCGCCTGATCCGCTTGACCTCATCGCCACTTACGGCGCTGACGGAGTGCGCATGGGCCTTATGCTCGGAGCACCTGCCGGAAACGACATATTCTATGACAACAAACTGTGCGAACAGGGACGTAACTTCTGCAACAAGATATGGAACGCGTTCCGCCTTGTGAAAGGATGGGAAGTCGCCGACACTGAAACTCCCGAATGCAGCAAAACTGCTATTGAGTGGTTTGACGCTAAACTTAACCAGACTCTTGCTGAAGTCACTGACTTATTCGGCAAATTCCGCATATCGGAAGCCCTTATGGCAATATACCGCCTGTTCTGGGACGAATTCTCGTCATGGTACCTCGAAATGATAAAACCGGCCTACGGTTCACCCATCGACAGAACCTCCTACGAAGCTACATTGGGCTATTTCGACACCCTGCTTCGCCTTATCCATCCGTTCATGCCGTTCATCAGCGAAGAGTTGTGGCAGCATCTCACTGAACGCAAGGAAGGCGAATCAATCATGTACGCGCAGCTTCCGTTGCCTAAGGAAGAGAACAAGGCTCTTATCGAAGCCATCGAAAAAGCCAAGGAAGTAATAATAGGCGTGAGAAGCGTAAGAGCACAAAAGAACATCTCCCCGAAAGAAGCGCTTACACTGAACGTAATAGGCGAATGGGACAACTCTTACGACAGCATAATAAAGAAACTCGGAAATCTTGAGGCTGTCAATTCCAATGCCGCAAAGGATGCCGCCGCATCGTCATTCCTCGTAGGCACTACCGAATTTGACATACCCGTGACCTCCAACATTGACGTTGAAGCTGAATTGGCGCGACTCAATAAGGACCTTGACTACTACAAAGGATTTCTTGCGAGCGTAATGAAGAAGCTGTCCAATGAACGTTTTGTGAACAATGCTCCCGAAGCCGTAGTAGCAGCAGAACGCCAAAAGCAAAAGGATGCAGAATCTAAAATCGCAACTATAGAAAGTAATATCAAAGCTCTCTCCGGAAAATGATAGAATACAGCATACGTAAAGCCACACCTGAAGATGCCGCGCATATAGCAGAAGCTATAGTGATGGCTGTGGGCGACGAGATTACACAATCATTCGCAGGCAAAGACCACACTGTGCAGGACGTGAAAAACCTATTTTCACGTCTTGCGCAGGCTGATAACTCCCAGTACAGCTACAAGAACACGCTTGTGGCAGTCACTTCATCCGATGAAGTCATGGGATTGATTATAAGCTACGACGGAGCATTACTGTATCCGCTCAGGGAGACATTCATAAAAGCGGCAAAAGAGGCACTCGGCTATGACCTTGTGAATCTTGCCGACGAAACCTCGGATGACGAAGTGTACCTTGACACTCTTGCGGTGTACAGCGCATTCCGCGGCAACGGAGTAGCAAGCGCATTGTTAAACGCCGCCGCAGAACAAGCAAAGACACTCAACAAGCCGGTGGGACTCTTGGTGGACAAGACCAATCACCGTGCACGACGGCTCTACGAAAGCTTAGGGTTCCGTCAAGTGGATGAGCGTCCCTTCGCCGGAGAAATGATGGACCACTTACAAAAAGAGCTTGACCAATAACGGTCAAGCTCTTTTTTCATAATGAGTAAAAAAGAATCGTTTATTTCTTAACATCGGGAGTTCCCTTTATCACGGTCGAAGTACTGTCGGAAGGAGCGGGTTCCACAATCTGCAACTTATAGTTGAGGACACCGTTAGCCATGCTGTAGCCTTCGGCATAGACCGGCATAACCATCTGAAGCACATAATAACCTAACTTAAGGTTCTCAGTGTTTAACGACATGGGATAAGGACTGAACGGGGAAGTACCCAGATATAGACCATCAAGATAGTAAGCAACAGGACCTAAAGCGATTTTACCGCCGGTGTCGCTTACCGGTATCAAGGAATCCACAGCAAACTTGTTGCCCTGCGGAATTACAACCAAGCCGGCATCGGTTATTTCAGATTGACCTGACATACCCACCTGTACACTGAATGACGGAAGATCATCGTCATCACTACATGCCCAAACACCTATAAGGGGAAGGATGAACAATAAATAGAGTAATTTTTTCATAATACAATTATATTAGTTTCTTCTTTCATCTTTTTAAACAACTTTCGCTTAAATAAGTTTGCAGTACATATATTTAATTGAATAGGGTCACTGCGGATTGTGCTTTATTTATAATAATTGTATTAATTTTGTACCCTGAAAAAGGAATCGAACTAAGTATTACGCTATCTCTGGCTTATGCGTCACTTTGCAATACAAAAATCTAAACGTATAGATATGCTCAACGGCAGCATCTTTCCCAAGATGCTTGCCTTTGCCATTCCGCTTATAGCTACAGGAATGCTTCAACAGTCGCTCAACTCGGTGGATGTGGCTGTTGTGGGCCGATTCGTGGGTAGCCAAGCTCTTGCAGCCGTAGGAAGCAACGGAATGATTATCAGTCTTCTTATAAATCTTTTTGTGGGTATTGCCGTAGGCGCAAATGTAGTTATAGCCAACTATATAGGTCAGAACAACTCCAAAGGGATAAAAAACGCCATAGCCACCACCGGGTTCTTAGCTGTCCTGAGCGGAGTGATACTGTTGATAACGGGAGTGTCGCTTGCCCGTCCCATACTTGAATGGATGGGAACACCTGAGGATATAATAGACCTGTCCACGCTATATCTGCGCATCTACTTTGTGGGGATGCCATTCATGATGATATACAATTTCGGAGCAGCGATATTACGAAGCATGGGCGACACCAAGCGACCATTCTATATACTTCTTGCAGCGGGAATCACCAACGCCGTGCTGGACCTGCTGTTTGTAGGATGCTTCGGAATGGGAGTGGCAGTACATCTCAAAGACAAGCGCGGCAGNNGGCGTGAGCACCGCCACCGTCATCGCCAACGGGGTAAGCGCAGCAATCATGGTGTATCTGCTCGTAAAAGAAGAACCGCCCTACCGGATAGAGCCTAAAGGACTCAAAATCGTAAGACCTGAACTGAACAAGATACTCAGAATAGGATTTCCCGCAGGTCTGCAGGGTGTGATATTTTCGATATCCAACGTGTTCATACAATCGACAATCAACGAGTTTGGCTCCGATGCCGTGGCGGGTTCAGCTGCCGCGCTTGTCTTTGAGATGTATTGTTATTTCATTGTAAGCGCATTTGCACAAGCCACAGTAGCATTCACCGCGCAGAACTACGGAGCATCGAAACTTGACCGCTGCAAAAAGATATTCTACGTAGGGTTACTTACAAGCGTCATAGGCTGCGCGATACCTAACGCAGTCATAGCCCTGTTCAAAGAATGGTTCATATCCATTTTCTCCGACAGCGACACAGTGATGGCATTCGCCTCCACAAGAATCACACTCGTGCTTTTATATCAGTTCATAGCATGCAGCTACGAAGTAGCCGGAGGAGCTATGCGAGGTTTCGGTTATTCGCTCACCCCGACCATCATAACATTGTTCGGCACGTGCGTGCTCCGCATAGGATGGGTTTCGGCATTCCATTCCCACATAAAGTCATTCAGCGACATCATGTGGGTATATCCTGTGTCATGGGCTATCACCGGCACGCTTGCATTAATAGCCTACTTCATCGTTCTGCACCGAGTGTTACGAAAGCAATCTCCGTCACTGACCACATAAACAAAAGCCGAGAGCAATCATGCTCCCGGCCTTTTTTATATCTGAAATAATGACTGTCTACTTTTTCTTGTCAGGCAAGAGGTAATGAACACGCACTTTCACGCAACGGTTAAGTTTAGCGTCAAGTCCACGAGTGCTCTTATCATCCACCTTGCGCACAGGACCTTCGTCGAATGCATTTACCATGAATATCTGGGAAGCCACTTCGTTAAGCTCCTTCTTACCCTTCAGCCAATTCACCACTGAAAGCGCACGGTTCTGCGACAACGCCAAGTTACGTTCAGCACCCACCTTCGATGCATCGGCTCCGGTGTAGTTGTCCTGGCTTGTAGCAAGACCCTCAGTCTGAATCATGGCAATCTGTCCATTGTCAAGGATGTCCTTAATCTTGGCTACGGTGGCGGCATCGGTGTATTTGGAGATATACCCTTCGTTACCGTTCATAGCAGCATAAACATCGGCAAAGCTGACAAGCATGTCACCGTCGGCTATTCCAAGATGCTCGGCAACCAACGGAATGCCGTTATGGGAATTAAGACCATAGGATGCGGTTTCCTGATAATTTTCTTTGCTCAACAATGTCTGTCCGAGAGTGGCATCATCCACACGATATTGCCATGTGTTGTTACCATCATATATAGGAGCATAATAGAATCCGGCTTTCTCGCGGAATGAGGACATATCGGAAGGATTCAAGCTCAAAGACAAAGGCTCGGTAGACAATTCATAACCGCGCGGAACATAGTCCACATCAAAGTCCACGGTGGCAACCTCGGTGGGTATATCCGACGCTTTAAGACCCTTTAACGAAGCACCGCTCAAGATGCGCGAAGCGGCATCGCCATTGTCGTTAAAGCGTTTTTGGGTGTAAAGACCGCCGGCAAGATAGTCGATGGAGTTCACAGGAGCGCCAGCCACTGTGGGAGCATCGTTACGACCGGAGTAGTTGTTGGGGTAGAACACATAGAATGTAAGAGTTCCGTAATCCACAGCTGACTCTTTCTCGTTGTAGATTGTAATTTTTCTCTCACGGAAGTCACGCTGATAAAGCTGAGTGGCACCGCTTTGCCATCCGTTGGCACGTTTCTTGCCCATGTACCAAGTGAATCCAAGGTCTATGCCAAGGTTGCAGTCCCACTTTGAAGATTTATAATCATGCTGTCCGTATTCCAAGTCAAAGTTTGTCTGATAGAATATACCACGAGCCTTCAAATCGATAGAAAAACGTTTCGATTTAGTGAAGAAACGGCTATACTGGAACTCCACGTGTCCAGCCCATTCATTATCAGAACCATGTTTATGAGCATAACCCAAGTGATGCACACCTCCCAAACCGAGGTTTACAAAGAACTGGTTCATGCGTTTAGGACTGTCAACGCCTTCATATCCGAGGAAAAGACGTGTCAAGTTGAAAATAACACTTCCACTGATGTCCCACCAGCTTGTTTTCATCTTACGGTAAGGGGTATTGTCAGGTGTAAGCATTATATCACCGTGACCATAGTGACCTGTCAGATATTCGGTGTAGCCTTTGGAGTCACCGCGAATCCATTCCACCTTAAGCGCAATGCCCGGTGTAAACCATTTACCGAAACCGATACCAAAGTCAGGCGACAGAGTGCCGGAGAACTTACCGGTATTGGAATAGTCGCCACGGAAGGAATGATAACCGCCGGTAGCGAAAACGAACCAGTTCTTACCGAACTTATTGGTCACAACTCTGTAAGGATCAAAGTTTTCGGTAGTCACAACCGTTTCGGTGGGCGCATTATAGTCCATCGTATCCCTAAAAACCTCGGTAAAGCCCTCTAAATCCAAAGTTTGGGCTTTCACATGTGAGCCGGACAACGCTATGACAGCCAAAGCAATCAGCCCCATCAACTTTCCCATGCGATTTAAATGTTTCATCATCATATTTAGATTAGTTTATCATAATCAGCTTTAAGTCAAGAAGATATCAGCACAAATTTTCTTTAAACCGTTATCTTTTTCAAAAAGTAAAATTAGTATATTTTAACCAAAAATCATTATCCCAAAGCCCATCAATATTGGTCAAAAACTCGCTAATTAAGTAATCTGTCACAATATTTTAGAATATTTTATATTCACGGATTTATATTCAGGGACAAACCGATGCATCAATTCCACTGTGAGCTCGGCATTGTAGGACTGCGCCGCATCCAGCAACTCATTCATGGAATTCACCACATCCTCGTAATCGTATTCTCTCACACGAGCCTTCTTAATCTTGGGATGGGATGTGGGCATATCTATCTCCCGCTCATCGATTACCTCCTCGTAGAGTTTTTCTCCGGGGCGAAGTCCCATGTACCTTATCTCTATGTCACGCGCGCCACTGAGGGCAATCATGCGCTTAGCCAAATCCACAATCTTCACCGGCTGCCCCATGTCAAACACGTATATCTCCCCGCCCTTCCCTATTGCAGCGGCTTGAAGGACAAGCTGGCAAGCCTCCGGTATAAGCATGAAATAACGCACAATGTCAGGATGAGTCACCATGACCGGACCTCCATGACGAATCTGTTCGCGGAATATAGGGATAACCGAACCGTTTGACCCCAGCACATTGCCGAAACGGGTAGTAATAAACTCGCATCTGCCATTATTCACGGCTGAACTGTCAAGGCTCTGGCAATATATCTCGCAGATACGCTTAGAGCAGCCCATGATGTTAGTGGGATTGACAGCTTTGTCAGTGCTTATCATCACGAACTTCTTCACACCGTACATCACGGAGAAATCAGCCAGAACCTTTGTCCCTATCACATTGTTAAGCACGCTCTCAACGGGATTATCCTCCATCATAGGCACATGCTTATAAGCTGCCGCATGGAAAATAATCTCCGGACGGTAACGCTTAAAGATCGCCTCCATGCGGTGACGGCGGCAAATATCGGTCACGATGGTGCGGCATCGGATGTGCGGGAACTTTCTCGCCATAATCATCCTCAAATCATGCAATGGAGTTTCAGCCTGGTCGATAAGCACCAGTTCGCCCGGTCCGCATCCGGCAAGCAATCTCGCCAACTCACTTCCGATGCTGCCGGCAGCGCCTGTCACCATTATCCTGCGACCTGACAATTTACTTATTATCATGTCAAAGTCCACCGATATAGGGTCACGAAGCAACAAATCCTTCAATTCCATGTCAAGGAGGTCATGGTTGCTGTAACCGTACACATTGGAACGTGTGCTGAATTGCACAATGTAGTCAAACATAAACTTGCACAATACACGCGTACCGCACATGCACAGCAATGCGATCATGGTCATCAGCATCAGGTCACGGAAGCGTATCTCCTCAAGAATCCGGTCGATGCCCATATAACGGCGTAGCAGCATTATAAGAACCACACCGAACAACAATGCACAGAAACACCGCAGCAGATTAGAGAAAGAAAGTCGCCTTAACTCCACATTATAACTACGGAAAAGAACAAATCCCACTAAAAAACACATCTGATACACCACTAATGTGTTCATTATAGGACCAAGATGCCCCACAGTGTTGGCAAGTCCATGGTTTATGATATACGCCAAAAGGCACGCCCCGAACACAATGAGCGAATCAAAAATGAACAGACACCAACGGGGAAGCGTCCCCCGATGAATTATCCAATTGACTATTCGGCTACGCATCGTTTTATAATATTGACAATGTAAGGCACATCCTCCGACTTTGATATGTCGGGACCGCTCGGAAGGCATAACCCCCGCTCAAATATCCACTCCGATGTTCCGTCGATATAAGCCGGAGCGTCGGCAAACACCGGCTGCAGATGCATGGGCTTCCATAGACGGCGGCTCTCCACGTTATTCTCTTCAAGAGTATTACGGACTTTCTCGACCATCGAGAGCCCTCCGTCGAAAAGGACAGTGGTAAGCCAGTAATTGCTGCGCTGCATCACTGACGGACTACGCTGCACCATAACTCCCGGCACATCAGCCAATGCTTCATAATAAGCCACCGACAGAGCATAGTGATGAGCAAGATGATCGTCCAGCACTTCCATCTGTCCGAGTCCTATTCCGGCGCATATATTGCTCAGGCGGTAGTTATAGCCTATCTTTTCGTGGTGATAGTACGGCAGAGGCTCTTTAGCTTGGGTGGCATAAAAAGCCGCTGTTCTCTTGGCTTCGGCTGACGGACACACCAATGCTCCGCCACCGCTCGTGGTAATCATCTTATTGCCATTGAAACTCAGCACACCGAAATCACCCATTGTACCGCATTTGTGTCCGTTATAGGACGAGCCTAACGCCTCAGCGGCATCCTCAATGACCGGTATTCCATAACGATGAGCCACATCCATGATTAAGTCCATCATAGCCGGCATCCCATAAAGATGAACCACCACGATAGCCTTGGGTGCTTTACCGGTTATAGCGATACGTTCTTTTATAGCATCCTCAAGAATAAACGGCGACATATTCCATGACAACGCCTCACTGTCCACAAAGACAGGAGTGGCTCCGCAATACACAATGGGATTGGCTGACGCGGCAAAGGTGAATGACTGGCACAGTACCTCATCGCCCTTGCCTATTCCAAGCATAACCATAGCGAGATGCAACGCCGCTGTGCCCGATGACAACGCCACCACATGCTTATCGGAACCAAGATACTCCTCCAAGGATTTTTCAAATGCATCCACGTTGGGTCCCAACGGAACGACCCAGTTAGAATCGAACGCCTCCTTGATGTAACGCTGCTCACTGCCGCCCATCCGGGCAAGGCACAGATGTAGTCTTCTATGACTCATTTACACAAGTATTTTCTTATAATAATCCTTCAAACATTTTCTCACAAAACCCTGCTCATAACGTGATGCCACCATGTCACGGGCATGTGACGCTAAGCGACGCACGAGAAGCGGATTTTCCACAAAGCGTTTCATAGCCTGATACAGAGCATCTTCATCCTTCGGAGGAATAATCAGCCCGTTTTCGCCCTCATGGATTATCTCGCGAGAACCGCTTATGTCGCTCACTATCGAGGCAAGTCCCATGGCACCGGCTTCAATGACCACATTGGGGAATCCCTCACGGTAACTTGGGAACACCAGAGCATCAGCCATGGCAAGCCAAGGGCGCACATCCTCCTGAAATCCGGGCATATAAAGATTATGGATGGTTTTCATGCGTGCATACGTCTTGGACTTCAACGGATCAAATTCATTCTCAGCCTTACCCACAAGGATAAGATGGATGTCGGGATACAGGTTCCTCAGACGGTCAAATGCCGAAATCAACTCATTGATGCCCTTGTCCCCCACTAATCGTCCTATCAGGATAAATACGAACTCATTATATTTTATTCCCATGCTGATGCGGAGTTGTCGGCCATCCTCTTCGATGGCGGTGCTTTTGTAATAATGGTCAAGGTCGATGCCTCGCACATTGCCGTTGCCCAGCACTTTGAGCGGTTTTCGGGTAAGATTGGCATCCATCATCTCCATCATCACTCCCTCTCCTTCAGGATTGATGTGGGTGGCACACTTGCATGTAATTTTGTCGGCAAGCCATAGCACACGCCTTCTTATGCCGTTGCATGAGGGGAACACAAGCCCGGTAAAAGTGTGCATCCTCACCGGGACTTTAGCCACTCGTGCAGCGACCATGCACAGCAATCCGGCTTTTGGGGTCATGCTATGCACCATGTCGGGCTTCTCCTTTTTAAATATTTTTATCAACTTGAATAGCGCGACGATATCGCCGACAATATCCCATCGGCGCGACATCTTCACTCCTATGGTCCTTACTCCCTCTCGATCACGCACTTTGTCAAGTACCTCTCCGGGCGAGGAGAGTGCCACAACTTCATAGTCACGGCTAAGGTCGGCAAGCATCCCCCGACAAAAAGTGTCGAGCGACACCGGCACAGTCGTAGCTCTAATTATTTTTTTCATTATACTTTATTATTCGTCCCGGATTACCTACCACAACAGCGTAATCCGGTATATTTTCAATAATCACCGCACCGGCACCTACAGTCACCCATTTGCCTATTTTCACTCCTTGGATTACAGTGGCGTTAGCTCCTATCCAACTGCCTTCCCCCACACTGACATTTCCGCACAGCACAGCATGAGGAGCAACGTGGACGAAGGATTCGATCTCACAATCATGTCCTACAGAACACATCGTATTCAATATACAATGCTTACCGATATGAGAACAGGCATTTACACACACCAAAGGCATAACCACCGTCCCGTCCTCAACAGTGGACATCGGACTTATTACCGCAGATGGATGAACTGCACTGATATATTTGTATTCATTAGATTCTACAATTCTTTTTCTGGATTTAGCATTACCAACGGTTATTATCACGGGTAAATTACCTGAAAGGCTCCGCTTAACCTCGTGATTCATAAAAGATTCCACAGAACCATTGTCATCAGCTATTTCACCAACATTGATTCCGTTTGCCCTTAATATATCAAAAACCACTTTAGCGTGTCCACCGGCTCCGTGTAAATTTACAATCTTATCCATTAAAATTTAAATTAATTCCATACTTTATTTAGTAATGATATAGGAACCCAGAGATTTAAATTCCCGGCTTTTCACCTCTTTAAATCCTTCGTATAGACCCTGCAAGTTCTGAATAAAAAAAGAAATACTCCCAAATCGGATTGACGCAACAATCATCCCTACCTGATTCAAGAATTCCTTAGACAAAAAACATGTCAATATCCATGCCTTGTCAATATTTCTATTATTACTCAAATTAAAGCAACTCCTCCACCATACCATAAAAGAAGCTTTAGCTCTTATCTTACACCTCGTGGCACTTTTACGGTATTCACCGGAAGATACGGCACCGTCAAGATGTTTTATGTCATCCCGAAAATAAATTCCCAGTATACCACCATTCTTATACAGCTTATTGTACATTAGCTGATCTTCCTTGTAGGGGAATTTAAAATTGTCCAACCATAGTTCGTCCTTATAATTGAAAGATAAGAAACTGCTTTTTTTCCATAAAGCACATCCTCCCATAATCGACTGAGCTTTATAAACTCTCCGTTCAGGATGTAAATTATAATGAAAAGCACCACTCTTCCCGATTTTAATGCCCCATTCGTCACTCACAAAAGGACAGGCAAAATTAAAAAGAATATTAAATACTCGACGATAACGTTTCATAGCATGATTATGGTAATAGTCACCTCCAATACAATCATATCCATAATGTACCATCTCATGTAACATTACTTCCACACAATCAGGAGGTAGATAAATATCATCATCAAGCATGAGAATATATTCGGAAGTTATTTCATCATACGGCAATATGCGCTGTGACATCATCCCTTTCCTGACCCAGAAGTACTTTTCTTCTCCCACAGTAAAATCCGGACGTGAGTATCCTTCAGCAATATAAATGCAAATTCTTTCCGGTTTTAGGGTCTGGGCATGAACTCCTTCAAGTGTCTTTCTTAATTTTTCACCTGAAGTACCCAAAGTTCGTATTGCAACAGAGTAACCACTCATAGAATTATCCCTTACATCATCAATAGCCTAATCTTTGGCTCCGATGTCCAACCTTATTCCGAGGCTTTAATTATATAAGCTAATTTCTTGAATACTTTGCTAATATCCAATCTTTTATTTCCTTAAAGAAGTTTCCTGGATTTATAATACCAACAGCTATTATCCGCCCAAGTCCTGCATTCAACGGATAAGGCAACCATTTCAATTTCCATCGCCACTCATTCGCCTTTCTATCTATAGGGGACAACCATAGCGATGTAAAATGATGTATAGTCCTTGTATTGGAAGTTATTGTTATTTCTCCACTTTCATAATCTATAGGACAAAAATAATCCCATGGATATATAGTTATATCGTCAACTTCCTGAATCCCGGTTGATGCTTTTAATCCATGCTGAATAAGAGTCGATTGAACTATTTCAAATATATCTAAAGAGGTTTGGGTTCCGTCATTATTATAAAATAAGGCTTTTTTATATTTCTCTAACATATCACCAATCAAATTAGATTCCTTATCAGCAGCAAAACCTAAACCCGAATTTATTCTCAGTTCACCGGTACTTTTGACCTTATTGACGTGGTTTTCTATTCCTATATATCCACCCTTATCAAGGACATCATCTAATGAAGCGATTATTTCAACATCAATATCAAGGTATATACCTCCATAATTGTAGATTATCCATAGCCTCGCCACATCACTTACTATAGTATATTTTTTTGCATTATAAGCATCCGAAACATATGGCATCAAGTTGACATCAAAGTTCGACTCATCCCATCGTTTAATTTCGTAATCTGGTAAGAATCTCCGCCATGATTCTATACACTTATACGCTAAAGGAGGCATTTCTCCCCCGCCGAACCAGCAATAATGAATAATTTTAGGTATCATAAACCGAAATTTTAGGATGCAATTTAAATAAAATAGACTGCTTATAACGATAAAGACATTTATATATTTTCTGAAATAAAAGGTTTGTTTTAAATAATCTGAGTCTCACAAGTAATACCCCAATTTTACCTCTCTTAGATAATGCAAATTCAGGAGAATACAGATTAAGATTCTGCCATCTTATAGGATCATACACCTTTTCTTCTGTTATCAGAAGAGTACTGATATCCCAGGCTTTCCATCTTAGAGCAGATAGTATTTTCTTATTTTCGCTATTCAATGAAGTAAGTTTATCAAGGACTTTAAAAGCAGAATCTATATCATGAGAACACAGTGAACCCGTAATAGATTTAGGATTAGACTTATTGTAATGATACAAAGGTTTTCCTACATAAGCGATTTTTTTTGCAGCAAGATGCAATGGAACAACTACTGCCATATCCTCTAAGAAGCCAATATCAGAGTCAGCAAAATAAAGGTCCGAATTATATAGAGAACGACGGAACATCCGGCACCAGAAATATGATTCAATTTTATCGCCATATATCATTTCATAAACCATATCCTCTTTAGGCAGCCTGAAATCCTGTTTTTTTACCCAAGATTTAGTTTTAGTTTCAATCCAATAGTCACATCCCACAATATCAGCATCAGTATTTTTAGCTTCTTCATACATGCGTTGATACATATCATGTTCAACCCAATCATCGCTATCGCAATGAACGACATATTCCCCTTTAGATGCTTTTATTCCAGTGACACGAGAGGTTGATAAGCCCATATTTTTATCATGGGATATTATTGTTACCTGATCTTTACGATTAGGATATTTTTCTATAACATTCTTAAGTATTTCGATACTTCGATCTTTGGTACAATCATTCACAAAAATAAATTCGATATTATCGTCCATTGTTTGCCCAAATAAAGAGTGTGCACAACGTTCTATATATCGTTCTACACCATAAACCGGAATGATTATCGAAACCTTGATCTTTTTCATAGCCCTAAATCTCAGATAACTCCTTAAAAAGTCCCATCCATCTGTCACAGATTATTTCAGGGGAATATTGTAATGCCGACAATAAGCCTTTTCGACCCATAGATTCACGCTTATTTTCATCGTCTATCATATTATTAATCGCATTAGCTAATCCGTGTTCATCATTTACCGGCACCAGATAACCATTCTCACCTTCAGATATCAAATCCTTAGGACCACATGGGCATGAATAGGATACAATTGGCAATCCGCAAGACATGCCCTCAAGAAGCACCAACGCAAATCCTTCATATATTGATGAGAGTACAAAAATCGAAGAATCAAGCATCTTCTCCTTTATATTCTCTGATATACCAGGCAAATGAACATAATCCTTTAATCCGAGAGAACCGACAAGTTCTTCAAGCATTAACCGCTGTGGACCTTCACCATATATTGTCAATGTCCAATCAGGATGAACATTATGAACAAATTTAAATGCTCTTATCAGTGATGCAAAATTTTTTTGCTTTGCTAACCTCCCTGCTGATATTATGTTTTTACTATCCCAATTGTCCCTTGAGACCAATGGTTCAAATCGACATGGATTAGGAACAACAATAACTTTTGAATTTTTGCTCCAATTTGTCATTTTGTCCTCATTAGTCAAAACTACGATTCTATCGTATTTTTTTATTGTTATACCATAATCCACGAAATCGCTAATATATGCCCTAAGTCCACCTAAGAATGAGTTAGCATATTTATGCCGAAATTTCTTTTCATTATGAATTTCCCTTATCGTCCTCCATTTTCCACTAATAAACGGAAGCTTATGTTTTTCACTCCATCCTGTGGAAATCACAATATCGGGTTGTATTTTATTCAGCGTTTCTTTCAATTTTTGAAAATGCTTTTTCTTTTTTTGACTCTGAACAAAAAAATCGGACAACTTATTAGACTCATGCTTAAAATAATTTATTTCTAAATCAATCAACTTTACTTTAGAAGAAAGCTCGAAATCCCGTGTACCATTATAATCAGTTACGAGAATATACACCTCATTCCCCGGAACATCAGCAAGCATATTGGCTTTCTGTACAGTTACGAATTCTATCCCCCCTACATAATCTATACTATTGATGCAGTATACAATTTTCATGTATTACATATTTATATATTGAATAGACTTATTATAATCGTCTAAAGCAGCACAACCATCAAAGTCCTTGACCAATTTAGTACGAAGCTTAAGTATAACTCGATCTTGGTTAGCGAGATGGAGTAGCGTATATGCTATTATCTTAACATATGTGACAACAATGGATTTTAGACATTCCATCCTATTTATCTTATATCTTGATCCTTTTTTTAATATCTTAAGGACTGATTTATAAGAACCTAAATATTTTTTATAAAGATTATTTTCATTTAATCGATAAAACAATAATGGTTCATCTATATTATAAAATTTACTCATTACTTGAGTTCTTAACCATAATTCCGTATCTTCAGCTCGTTCGAAACGGCTATCATATTTATTATTTATAAACCATTCCGTTTTACCTATCACTGAAGGATGAAAAAATGATGAGCTTCTATTTGATTCCGAAATAAAAGAAGTTCCTTTAATATTACTGTTAGAGTCTATAATATATATTGCCGTGCCAAGCACATCAATATCCGCATTATTATTTAGATACTGAACTTGAGTCTCAATTCGCCTTACATGCATAATATCATCAGCATCCATTCTTGCATAAAATTTACCCTTGGCAAGCATAATAGATTGATTTAAGCGATATACCAGTCCTCTATTTAAATGGTCCGAAATGATCTTAACTCTTTCATCATATCCATATTTCTTTGCTATCTCTAAAGAATTATCAGAACTTCCATCGTCCAATAGAATTAATTCCCAATTAGTATATGTCTGATTGAAAACAGAACGAATAGCATAATCCAAATATTCCTCGGAGTTATAAAATGGAATTGCAATAGTCACAAGGGAATCTATCTTAATATCTTGCATATAAGAATATTGCTAAATTTAATAGCATATACACAATCAAACAATATCCGATTTTACGGTCTTGATCGTCCCATAGCGGCAGATTTAAGAATGGATAAGCTATTATAACCGGGTATAAAAACCATGAAAGGTAAGCAAACCGGTCACTAAACGACACTTGATTTAGAATTACCCATGCGGCATTGGAAAGAATGTATGTGCATGACAGAATATTGTACCAAGTATCCGACTCTTTTTTTATTTCAATAAAATAAAAGGAACATAGAATTGGCGGTAAGCCATAAAGCAGGAAATCCCATCTATATCCTGAACGTGAGAAAATTGAGAAATCCCTATCGTTCATCGTATAGTTCACAAATCTATCATCAAAATTAAGAGATTGCAGGAATTTTATAATACTTTCAGTCTCAAAGAACGAGATGACCAACGCACCAATCCATATGTAAAATGCAACGATAGGCTTACGCGAGAAAATGAGTCCGCCACAGAATCCCAATATAGGCAATAGCACAGTGCGATGAACTCCAAAAGCGACTAAACCTATCAAAATGCCCCAAATAACAGTTCTCCGTTCCAATAAAAAAGAAAACGCCAGCAACAAAGTGCTACATGCCACCCCATTTCTAATAGTATTAGTACCATAGGAATAAAATGACATGGTAATCCACACAAAGAGCAATGCCGTAAGAGGACTTAATGGCATGAAACGTTTTACAGCCCAGAAACTTGTGAAAATATAAATAGCTTCTATTACAAGAAAATATTCATTGACTGACAATTTAAATGTTCGGCATAAGACAATAATAAATTGCCAAATCCACTCTTCATGCCAATTGATAATATATTTAGGAGAAACATAATTATTGTAATTGTAAGCATAATTTCCCATATCCACGAATTCCGGGGAGATAGGGCGGAGTCCGAGCCAGATGGCGAGGACGGATGCGAGGAGAATGCTCCACAGGAGGTTGCCTTTCTGCTCCTGAAGTTCGTAGCCGTCAGAGAGCACGTACCGCACCCCCACTCCAAGGCACAGGAGCGAAACAACTATGATATATACCGTTGAGTATAGCTCGGGAGCCATTGATGAATGATTATTTACTCATCAGTTTTACCGTAGCCGTAGCCATAACCGTAGCTACCATAATGATAACCGTAACGATAACCGTACTTATGGTAACCGTAGTGGCTGAAGCCTTCGGATGTTCCGTTGAGTATAATCGACAGATTGGTAAACTTCTTCTCGTCATACCATTTTTCGATGTCACTGAGGAATGAGCGGTCCATCAATCCGGCGCGGATTATAAACAATGTCATGTCCACATAACGACTGATGATGGATGCGTCAGCCACAATCTCAGCCGGAGGACAGTCAAGGAACACGTAGTCATAACGCTGTTTCACCTCATCGATCATCGTTTTAAACCGAGGGCTAAACAATAGTTCGGTGGGATTAGGCGGAATAGTTCCGCAGGGAAGCACATCGATAGTTCCCAATGGCACTATAAGGCTGCTGTAGTCGAGTGTCTGTCCGCTCAAATAGTTGGACAGACCCTGCGAAGGTTTGCCAACGTATTCCGACAATGAACCTTTTCGCAAGTCAAGGTCAATGGCAAGCACCTTCTTATTTTTTATACCAAGCGCACTGGACAGATTGGCTGTGATGAATGTCTTTCCGCTGCCTGGATTCATCGAAGTGAGCATAATCACCTTGTGGTTATTGTCGAACCCGAGGACAAATTCAAGATTGGTGCGGACCACTCGGAATGCCTCGTTCATCACATTACGGCTCTTTTCCACCACAACTACTTCAGTGGACAGGTTTGGAGCGTTCTTCTTGTCCTTTTTACTCTTATGTTTCGACTTATGTTGCGGAATCTCGCCCACAAACGGCACATTCAGCGATTCAAGGTCCTTGCGTCCCCTTACTGCCGTGTTGAGATTTTCCTTGGCTATTATCACTGTGCCGGGAATCAGCAGAGCAAGAAATACCGCAGCAAGATATATGTTTCGGGAGTTAGGAGTTGTGGGAACATCGTCAGTGTGCGGAGCTTCGATAAGACGTGTGTTATAAGCAGTAAATGCCTGCGACAACTCGTTTTCCTCACGTTTTTGGAGCAAGAACAGGTAGAGCGATTCCTTCACTTTTTGCTGGCGTTCCACGGAAAGCAAGTATTTGGCTTGTTCGGGGTTGGCTGCAATTCGTGCTGTTGCCTGACCGTGGCTTGCACGCACTGTGCGCTGATGAGCATTAAGCATAGTAAGCTCATTGTCAAGCGAGTTGATAATAGTGTTCTTCATTGAGGAGAGTTTTTGGTCGAGGTCCATCACGAGAGGGTTCTGCGCCGATGACACCGCAAGGTGATTGTTGCGCTGTAGAAGAAGGCTGTTATACTCATTTATCTGCTGCTCTATCCCGGGGTTGTCAATACCTGAATTGGACGGCAACTGCTGGTTGTCATGCATTCCGTCAGTAAGATAGTTTCTCACATAACGTGTCATGTACAACTGATTGTTTATCACTCTTGACTGCTGTTCCGCTTCATTAGCCTGCAGCATAGCCATATTGCTTACCTGCTGGACATCGGGCACGAGATTTTCCGACTTATAGGTGGAAATGTTCTCATCCACATTGCCAAGTTCGCGCTCTATCACATTAAGACGTTCCTTTATGAAATCGCTTGTGCTTGCAGTCACTTGGTTACGGTCCTTAACCCAATTCTCATTGTAGACAGCCACCAGTGTATTCAGCACATCCTCTGCCCTGGGAATGGAAGTGTCACGGTAAGTAACATCAATTATCGTCGAATTTTTGTCACGCAATGCCGCTTCGATATTACGGTTGACCGATTTGACGGCATCGGCAAGTTTGCGGCGCACCACTTCGATAGCAACGGATGCATCCTGCACGTAATAAGGCGACGAATTAACCGACAGATTGCCTATCGGAGTCTTCACCGTGTTGCCAAGATACATTTTAAGCGGACGGCTCTCTATAGGCTTCCCATTCAGGTGGAAATTGCTCAGAATAATGGTGCTGTCAGCATTTAGGATGAGGTCAAGACTTGCTTCTTCATTGTCGTTTAGACCTAAAAACTCCACTTCCACCAGAAGCTTCACACCATACACATCCTCCTTGTGGAAAGGACCATCCTGAAAATAGCTCACCTCAAGATTAAGACGATCCACAATCTCAGCCGCCACGGAGGAAGTCTGCAACGAAAGTATCTCATTAGTCACATTGGAAGCTGACTGCATGATACCTAACTCTTTAAGCTGATCCTCGGCATTACCTTTCTTATCGTCAGACTTTATGAGTATCGACGCTGAGGATGTATACACCTTCGGTGTCACTCTCAGATAGTAGAATGCCGCACCTAAAAATAGAATCAATGACAGCAAGAACCATTTCCAATTGCTAAGACACACAAAAAACATTTCTTTGAGCTTAACCATCGTGTTTGGCTGGTTTCGACGGCTGTCCACCAGGTTTATAGTATTGCTCCGAGCCATTTTTATAATTGTTTACTGATATTTATTTCACAAGAAAGAGTATTAACGACATCAGGAATGAGCCTGCCGAGAACCAGAAACTTGGTGTAGCAAGACTATTGCCCGATGCAGTCGACTGATTGGCGCGTACCTCACTCGGCTCCACATACACCATATCATTCTGCTGTAGATAGTAGACCGGCGAACCGTAAAGAGCACCGGTGCTCGTCAAGTCCACACGGTAAGGAATCTGCTTACCGTTTTCGGTACGCATCACAAGCACATTGTCACGCCTGCCGTTTATCGTAAGGTCGCCGGCTTGCGCCAGTGCCTCAAGGAGCGTTATATTGTCCTTATGTATCTCCTGCCGTCCGGGATTGCCTACTTCACCGAGCACATAGAAAGCAAGATTAGTGTATTCGGCGGTTACTACCGGGTCACGCACAAGATTTCCGGCAAGCAGACGGTATTTTATGAGATTGGCGAGTTCAAGACGAGTCAGTCCCTCGGCGCTGATGGGTCCGAGAATAGGCATATCAATTTTACCGTTCTCATCCACCGTATAATATGAGTAAGAACCTTTGCCGTCACTTGCTCCGTTATTATTAGTGCTGCGGTTCAGATTGAACATGTCGGCAACTTCCTGGTCACGGCTGTGAACTATAATGTTCAGCTTATCGCCGGGTTTTAACGTTATCGGCTTCACTTCCTGAAGTGCCATTGACACATTAGGCTGAATGTCCTGCACGTACACAATCTTTTCAGCTGTACCGCACGACACCATAAGGGACCCTCCGAGGGCAAAAAATAGAATGGATCGCAAAATTTTCGACGATGAGATTACCATAATCAAGATTATATTCTAATTAGTTAGTGTAAACTATTTAATTTTTCCATTATTTTAGACTTTATGGGCACATGCACGTAGCTCATAAATCCTTCAAGCGAATGAATGTCGCTGCCTGTGATATTGTACATCCCCTTATCTAAAATATCGACTGCCTTCTGAGCCACTGAATGCCCGTAAGCCCCCAGCAACGACAGATAATTAAGCTGAAACATCACTCCTGCACGCTTAAGCGATACATAATCAGTCATCCCCATATAGCTAAACCGCTCAGGATGAGCAAGCACCGGCACATAGCCATGGTCCTTGATGTCATTGATGATTTCCGACAGTCCCATCGGAGCATTGAAGTAAGAAGTCTCGATAAGCAAGTGACGGTCATCGATTATCGGTATCAACTCATTGTCACGCAAGCGTTGGCGGAACAACGAGTCAAGCATATTCTCCGAGGCAAGATGCAGTTTTATCCCATGACCTATGCCCTTATTGCTTACGTCCGCAAACAAAGCCTTAAGCTCCGACGGCTTATTAGGCATATCCTCCATGACGTGAGGAGTAAACCACAATTCTTTAACACCCAACTCGCCTAAGACCTTGAGCATGGCACCAGTCTTGGTGATATCAGGCGCTCCGTCGTCCACGCCAGGAAGTATATGGCTATGATAGTCGATGTGGCGCGGAAAAAAGCCGCTTTCAGCCAAAGTCGTTTTGCGTGAGAAAAAGAACATCGGAATCATTCAGATACAGGTTTAAGAAAACTCCGGGGAATGTAGGACGTGGCAACGGCACACACCCCGTTTATGCTTACAATCAACCGGTGATTGCCTCTTATGCGCTTTATACGCCCCACTGCTCCTTTAAACACGCCTTCGGTCACTTCGACCAACTGTCCGGTGTGGTAACGCGCATCATCAGCACCAAGATATTCCACACCCTGGTCGCCCGACGACGTGACTAATATAAATATGTTCATCTCTCGGTCAGGTATAGATGCCGGAAACTTAGCCGAAGACGAGGTGCGCATATACACCATAACCTTGCCCCTCAACTGCTCCTCTACATCAATAGCCTTGTCCAATGTAGTGCGGAAAAACAACAATGACGACACAAGCGGCTGAATCTTCTTCTTGACCACACCATGCTGTTCCGTCGCCTTTTCGCTCACAGGGACATAACATTCCACACCCATATCCTTTAAAGCGTCTTCAATCTCAAAAACCCGGTTGAAAAACACTTTACAAGCATACCAGTGCTGATTAGTATCATCATGTTGTAGATCCAAGTCCGTCATATATTTCATGAGTCACATGGCACATATCTCTTATTCCCCACACACGGTGGATGCATGAGGTAGAATCAAGGTTAGTTCGTTTATTTCCATTGCCGAAACTTCGAATCGCAGATTTGTTCCTGATCCAAGAACATTGCTCTGTAACCCCTTTGCAGTTATATGCCAATGTCTTTAGGGAACTTGTGTTATAAGAGTTCCATTGTAAGATAATTGATTGTTTAGCTGAACAAAGGTAATAAATATCCCTGAATCCACCTAAATTTTAACACACTAAATGACACAAATCTTTTTCGGTTGGTATTCAGGGACGAATTGCGTAGTATTTTATTCCCGTCAAGGCATACCGGAAGTTAATCATGATGCAATAGTGTCATTAAAAAGCTGCACTCATGCAAACTATGTAAGCATCTGTGTTTTACTGGATTGAATAAAATAAAGACGCTGAAAGTCAGATGATTTTCAGCGTCTTGCAGGGAAGTTGAGATTTCCTTGTGATCCGGACGGGATTCGAACCCATGACCGTCTGCTTAGAAGGCAGATGCTCTATCCAGCTGAGCTACCGGACCTACCTTGAATTAATTTGCGACTGCAAAATTAATTCAATTTTGTGAAATAGCCAACTATTAGTTAATGTTTTTACATTTTAGAGGTTCAATAATGCACTATGTGAAGGCACTCAAATTCTCATCGTTGGCTCGAACTTAAATCATCACTTCTATGTTTTATATCTAAAGTAATCATTAATTCAAATCATAATTATATGGCAACTAAAAGCATTAAAGGCACAAGAACTGAAAAGAATCTTGTAAACGCTTACATGAGCGAATCAGCCGCTTATTCACGCTACACTTACTATGGACAGAAAGCCGACAAGGAATTATACTTTCCTATCGGTCAGATATTTTACGAAACCGCAGCTAATGAACTACGACACGGAAAGATATTCTTTAAGTATCTTGAAGGAGGACAGGTGGAAAGCTTATTGACTGTGGATGCCGGTGTCATAGGCGATACCGCCACCAATCTTGCCATCGCCGCCAATGAAGAATTGGTGGAAGGCGTGGAGCAGTACACTGCAGCCGCATCAGTGGCAGAAGAAGAAGGATTTCCCGAAATCGCAGCCCACTTCCGTGCTATCGCAGCCATTGAGGAAACCCACCGCCGCCGTTTTGAACGCTATCTAAAGCAAGTGAAGGAAGGCACAGTGTGGAAACGTGACCATGCCATTAAATGGAAATGCCTTGTGTGCGGATACGAATTTGAAGGAACCGAACCTCCAAAAGTATGCCCGGCGTGTGATCATCCTTACCAGCACTACATGGCTATGGATGAAGAATAATCACAGTATCATAAAAAATGACCGGGAGCTCAATTGCTTCCCGGTCATTTTTTTATGCGTTGTTCCGTTTTAGGCTTTCGACAAACTCATCAATTCTTGCCATATTGCCCGGAATGTCTATAGCCTGCGGACAGTGGGGCCGACACACATTGCACCCCGTGCAATGGTTAGCCTGCCTTAACTTCGGCACTGACCGGTCATAGCCCACCAAGAAAGCCTGACGCGCTTTTTTGTAATTGGGGTCCCGGCTTCCTTCCGGCACATTACCCTCGTTTATACATTTATTATAATGCGCGAATATCGCCGGTATGTCAAGTCCATAAGGACACGGCATACAATACTTGCAATCAGTGCATGGCACTGTGGGGAACTGCAGAATAAGATTGGCTGCAGTGTCAAGCAACGCAAGCTCTTCGTCAGTGCATGGTTCGAGCGGAGAATAAGTGCGTATATTATCTTGAAGATGCTCCATATAGGTCATACCGCTCAGCACGGTAAGAATCCCGTCAGGAGTCCCGGCAAAACGGAACGCCCACGATGCCACACTGTCGTCGGGTCGGCGCTGACGGAACATCTCCTGAATGTGGTTGTTCACCGTAGCCAACCGTCCTCCAAGAAGCGGCTCCATTATCACCGAAGGTATTCCACGCTTGTGAAGTTCGCCGTAAAGATACTCGGCTTCGGTGTTTCTTGGATTAATCTCTTTGGCATGTTTCCAGTCGAGGTAATTAAGCTGAATCTGGACAAAATCCCATCTTATCTCCCCCTTATCCTGCATTTCAAGCAGATAATCGAACACCTCCACATCGCCATGATAAGAGAATCCGAGATTGCGGATGTTGCCTTTCTTGCGTTCCTCACACAAGAATTCCAATATGCCGTTGTCGATATATCGGCTATTCAGGTTTTCCATGCCGCCCATCCCCACTCCATGCAACAATAAGTAGTCGATGTAGTCAGTCTGCAGCTCTTTCATGGAGTTGTTGTACATCGCTATCGAATTCTTCCTGGACCAAGTGTCGGAAGAGAAGTTTGACAACTTGGTGGCGATGAAGTATTTGTCGCGCGGATGACGGCTTAACGCTATACCCATAGCCCTTTCACTGAATCCCTTGCAATAAGCAGGCGATGTATCGTAGTAATTCACGCCATGTTCCATGGCATAATCCACCAATCGGTTCACCTGCTCCTGATCGATAATCTGCTCTGAAGGATTTTGCGGGTAAGGCATTGTCGGGAGTCTCATGCAGCCGTATCCCAAAATGGACACTTTATCGCCTGTGCTCGGATTGACACGGTAAGTCATCTCCCCGCTCTTGGTCTTGCCTGAGGCAATACTTGCGGGCGCGTTCTTGTCCTTCTGCGATCCACTGCATGACGACAATGCACCCAAGGCACCTGTCGCTCCTATTATTTTTAAGAAATCTCTACGAGATAGATTAAGTTTCTTATCCATGACTATGTTCTGTATTATAAGGAGGGATTAAATATACCGATGCTGTTCATGTCCTTCCACGTAGATGGCACTGAAAGGACGCACCGGACACAGATTCTCACACGCACCGCACCCTATGCACCGCTCGACATCCACCAACGGTATCTTAATTCCGTCAGGCTCATCGGCGCTTTTAGGTATCATGGTTATAGCACCCACCGGGCAGTGACGCGCACATCCGCTGCATGCCGCCTCGCCCGAATAGGCAAGACAGTTTTCTTTTATCCACACGGCATGACCTATCTGAATGCTGCTTTTCTCCGCCGAATCAATAGGCTTTATCGCTCCCACGGGACACACTGAGGAACAATTGGTGCATTCAGGGCGGCAATATCCGCGTTCATAGCTCACTTCAGGCTGCATGAAATGTTCCGCATCGGCACTTGGGCGCAATACATTGTTTGGACAATTGCTTATACATAGCTGACATGCTGTGCACTGGTTCGTAAAGTTACGGTGCCCCAGGCTTCCCGGAGGAGTTATCCGCGTCTTACGCACAGGTTTTTCCTTGTCCAGGATAACAGCAAGTCCGCCGTCCACTGTCTTATCCTGAGCTTTAAGTATAGCACTGCCGGCAAGAAGCGCGCCTACAGTCAACATCTCTCGGCGACCTGTATCCACCGGTTTATCCTTATCTGACTGTTTTGACTTAAGCTGCGAAAGTTTTTTAGGGATACCGTATACTATTGCATTCTTGGAACAATTGCCGAGACAGTCCATGCATTCCACGCAACGGGTATAATCAATCTTATGGTTCTTAGCGTCAATACATGAAGCCTTACATTCGCGCGCGCACTTCCCGCAGTTTATGCATTTTGAAGTATCGATATAAGGTTTCAGAAGTGACCATTGCGAAAGATACCCTAAAATAGTGCCCACCGGACATATAGTGTTACAATAGATGCGTCCGTTTACCCATGCGCAGGCTGTCACCACCACAAAGGTTATGATACCCACTATAGCTATCGCCCATGAGAAATAGTAATCGACATGATAGAAAGTGTAGTTATCAGCAGCCACATTGTCGGCTATCAGATTATTGCCCTCGACGTATAAAGGCTTAAGCAATGACGACACCATCCTGCCGTAAGCACTGTAAGGTTCTATGTAGGCGGCTATTCTTGCAAGTCCAAGGATTATAAGGATAACGAACAGCGCAAGGAACAAAATACGAAGCCAAGCAAGAGGCTTGGAATAAGTGAATTTATGTTTCTTGCTGATTTTGCGATGAATCCAATTCACCACATCTTGATAAACACCCATAGGGCATATGACCGAGCAATACACTCGTCCAAGAACAAGAGTCAGTACAATAAGCGCCACTATGACAGCTATATTCAACGACAACACCGCCGGCATAAACTGTATTTTGGCAAGCCATCCCCACCAATGATAAACGCTCCCCGTGACATCGAGGAACAATGCGGTGACAGCAATCAAACAAATTACTCCCAAAAAGATTCTGATGCTTCGTAACATGATATTTGGTCTATTTTAGTATCCGGGAAAACCACTTGACAGTTTTTTAGATAACGTTGAAATTTTCCTGATTCCAAAATTAGTTCTTTTCCCAAAAAGAGTGAAATGAAGCATCCTTTTATAACAACTTTTAACTAAATCTCATTTTATTACACCTTTGGTCTTTTTCTTTCTTGGAAAATAAAGCAATTATAACTAAATTCGCACAAAATAACTACAATTGTATGATTAGGTTCTCACCTTTTTCGCTTAACATAAAAGGCTCAGTCTGGACTTTCAGCCAACCGCTCATAATGGGGATACTAAATGTAACCCCCGACTCCTTTTATGCCGGCTCCCATACTACCGAAGAATCCGCCATCCGGGAAAGAGCGGCAAAGATGCTTGAAGAAGGTGCCAACATCATCGACATAGGAGGATATTCGTCCCGACCGAATGCCGACGAAGTGCCGGTGGAAGAGGAAATAAGGAGAGTAGTAAAAGGTATAAAAGCAGTAAGAGAACTTAGCACGGACATTCTCATCAGTGTCGACACATTCAGGTCAGAAGTAGCCGAAACAGCGGTAACTGAATACGGAGCCGACATCATAAATGACATTTCCGGCGGTGATCTTGACCCGAATATGATAAATGTAGTACCACGCTTAAAAGTGCCGTATATAATAATGCACATGCGCGGAAATCCCGGAACAATGTCACGCCTTACTGACTATGCTGATGTAACCGGCGATGTGCTTCGGGAACTTAGCATAAAAATCGAAACGTTCACCCATGCCGGAGTGAACGATATAATAATCGATCCGGGATTCGGATTTGCCAAGACTCTGGAACAAAATTACGATATGCTCAGTCATTTAGAACTGTTTCAAGTGTTTGAGCTTCCGGTTCTTGTAGGCATTTCCCGCAAATCCATGATATACAAAGCCCTTGACACGACCCCCGAAAATGCTCTGAACGGCACTACCGTCATAAACACTATCGCTATGCTTAACGGAGCTTCCATCCTACGTGTGCACGACGTAAAGGAAGCAGTCGAGGCACGAAAAATAATCCAACTCACCTATAACCCCGCCAACCTATGACTCCATTCGGATTAAAAGACGCTTTAGACATTTTCATTGTCGCTCTTCTCCTATTCTATCTATATAGAATAATGAAGGAATCAGGCACCATCAATATATTTTTCGGTGTCCTTGCATTCATCATTGTGTGGGTTGTAGCCTCGGAAATCCTTGATATGAGGCTTATAGGAACCATTCTTGACAAAGTGATGTCAATAGGTCTTATAATTCTTGTAATTCTGTTTCAGGATCAGATCAAACGGTTTCTCGTCGAGCTGGGCAATCATAACCGATGGCGTTTTTTACGCGATACATTCAGGCATCACCGTAGCAGGAATGACNNATAGGAGAAGAGCGACAATGAAAATAGAACAAGAAGTGGATTATGCCCATTGTATATGCCTGCATGTCCATGTCCAAATCAAAGACAGGAGCCTTAATAGTTATCGAACAATCTATTCCGCTTGAAAATTACGAGAAAACCGGCGATGTGATTGACGCGACCATCAACGCCCGGCTTATAGAAAACATCTTCTTCAAAAATTCACCGCTTCATGACGGGGCTTTAATCATGGCACATGACCGCCTTAAAGCGGCAGGATGCATTCTGCCTGTGAGCCACGATACTAACATACCCCGCTCTATGGGACTCCGTCACCGCTCGGCATTAGGTATCAGCCAAGCCACCGATGCGGCAGTGGTAGTGGTCAGCGAAGAAACGGGCAACATATCATTCGCCCACAGAGGACGAATCGTAAGCCGACTTTCCACCACCGACCTTGAACACAAGCTGTCACAATTAGCCACCGATGAATAGAGGCGGCTAAAGCGCTTATAGTTCTTTCTTCTCGCAAGGATTGTTCCCTTCAGGCGACTTCTTGCAAGAGTCAGCCAAAGAACAGCCGCAACAACAACCTTTATCGTTTCCCTTCTTGCTGAATGCACGTTTAACTCTGCCGGCGCACATAATTACAGCAGCCAGCAAAATAAGTCCGACCCACACCCATTGGAGGATAAAATCACTTGACTTCCAAAGTATTACCACACAATATCTCTTTAAATTTTTGGTATTCGCTTTCAAAATTAGGAGTGAATACACTTTTTCCGATATTACTGTCTACTTCACTCCAAGTCCAGAATCGCCCTTCGTCCACCTCATCGTTATCAATGTCGAAGAACAATCCATCGTCAACTATAACAAAAAATGGATTGATTAGTTCACGCTCGACCTTCGATTGAAACACATAAGGCTTCAAAGCGACAGGCGAAAAACCGGTAAAGCCAAGTTCCTCCCTCGCCTCACGCAACAGAGCGTCCTCCACCGATTCACCGAAATCCACATGTCCACCCACCGATGTATCCCATTTTCCGGGCTGAATATCCTTACTCATTGAGCGTTTTTGTAGATATATGCCTTTACCTTTAAGAACTATGTGCAGATGCACCACCGGATGAAGAAGCATTGATCCGTTATGGCATTCTTTACGTGTAGCTTTGCCTATAACGGTTCCCTGTTCATCCACCAAGGGGAAAACCTCGTTATTGTTTTTTATCATATTTTTTCTTTATAAGTGACGCAAGTTTAGCCGGAGTAAGGTCAGCCGGGTATTCCTCGAAGTTCAAGCGCAGAGTGCAGCCCTCTTTATATCGGCTGCATCCATATGCAATTTTACCTTTCAATATATGTCCGCTTCCGCACACCGGACATTGCACCTGTGTCAAATCCTTAATGCGCGGAGAAGGCGACTTACGTTTGGCTGCGCCCTCCTTTTTAGTTTTTGCTTCCTTCTTATCGTCCTTTGAATCCTCAATAGTGATGCGTTTATTGGAATTGTCGCGAAGCACATTTATTACTATTGAGTTAATCATCTCTTTAAGCTCCTGGATGAATTGCGATGCCTGAAACTCGCCCCGCTCTATTCGGCGGAGCTTATTTTCCCAAAGTCCGGTGAGTTTTGCGCTCTTGAGCAACTCCTCGTTGATATAAGCTATCAACTGTATTCCGGCTTGTGATGCCTTGATATTCTTTTTCTCGCGGTAGATATACCTGCGTTTGAACAGAGTCTCAATGATAGCAGCACGGGTTGAGGGTCGTCCTATTCCGTTCTCCTTCATGGCATCACGCAGTTCCTCGTCATCCACCGTCTTTCCGGCGGTCTCCATGGCACGCAACAGCGTACCCTCGGTATAGAGTTTCGGGGGTTGGGTCTGCTTTTTCAACAATGACGGCTCGTGGGGACCTGATTCACCCACCACAAAAGCAGGAAGAATCTTGTCGTCATCCGATGAATCGTCATTATCGGCTCCGAACACGGTGCGCCATCCCGAATCGGTTATAACCTTACCGGTGGCTTTAAACCCGACTTCACCGACGGTTGCCGCCACAGTAGTGGACTTAAACAAGCAGTCAGGATAAAACGCCGCAATAAAGCGGAGCGCAATAAGATGATACAGCTTTCGCTCATCCCCCACCAGCAGTGAAGGGGACTGTCCCGTGGGTATAATGGCATGGTGGTCCGTGACCTTGGAGTTGTCAAACACCTTCTTTGACTTGGGTAGTTTTTTACTCAAGACAGGCTCCACAATGCCTGCATAAGGTGTCATCTGCTTTAATATGCCCGGAACTTTCGGATATATGTCGTCGCTTAGATAAGTGGTGTCGACACGAGGATAAGTGGTAACTTTTTTCTCATAGAGCGACTGTATCAAACGTAAAGTTTCATCAGCGCTCCATCCCCACTTCTTGTTGCATTCCACCTGAAGCGATGTCAAGTCAAACAATCGCGGAGGAGCTTCACGTCCGTTCTTCTCCGTGACATCGGTTATTGTCAACGGAACATCGCATATGGCGTTCAATGCCTCCTGCGCTTCCTCTTCCGTGGAAAAACGCCCTTGGGTCGCATTGAATGTCACATTACGGTACAGGGTTTTCAGTTCCCAGTAATCCTCGGGCTTGAAATTGGCAATCTCATGATGACGCTGCACAATAAGAGCAAGAGTCGGGGTCTGCACCCTGCCTATAGACAGCACATTGCCGGGCGAGGAATATTTCAATGAATACAACCGGGTGGCATTCATTCCCAAAATCCAGTCGCCTATGGCACGCGAAAGTCCGGCATAGTACAGATTGTCATAATTTTGGGACGGACGAAGCTCCTTAAAGCCTTCTCTTATGGACTCATCGGTAAGCGAACTTATCCATAGCCTCTTGACCGGACAGTGGATATTAGCCTTCTGCATGACCCACCGCTGAATAAGCTCTCCTTCTTGACCGGCATCACCGCAGTTTATGACCTCATCAGCCTCTCCTATCAGCTTTTCGATAACTTTAAACTGCTTTTCAATGCCTTTGTCAGCAATAAGTTTAATTCCGAACTTAGCCGGAATCATCGGCAATGCTCCGAGTGACCATCTTTTCCAAAGTTCGGTATAGTCAGCCGGCTCTTTTAAGGTACACAGATGCCCGAAGGTCCATGTGACTTTATAGCCATTCCCCTCATAGTAACCGTCACAACGGCTGCTTGCTCCCAGTATAGAAGCAATGTCCTTGGCGACACTCGGTTTCTCGGTAATACAGAGCTTCACTAAATGATTATTTTGTTATCGAAATACGGTCTACCCCACGCGGAGTTTCGATTACGATATAGCCTTTGGTGAACTTAGGCATTTTGCCGAAATCAATCTCCACCGGAATAACACCGTCATCCTCCCACTGAAACCAACGGTTAAAATCCACTCCGTCTATGTCAGTGGCACGATACTGCTTCGAGCCGGAAGTGAGCGTAACGGCATCAATCCGTTGTGAAGTGTGAGGCCGTCCCACCAATTTTCCGTACATTCGAGTCAAATCGCTTCGGAAATCAATGCTATCCACCCGCAAAGTGATGTGTTGCGCGGCAGAGGTTTCATAATTATGTTCGACACGCGCCTGCGCCATAAACACAGCAAGCACTAAAAAGAATATCGCGAACCCGAAAATCCAAACTCTTTTAGATGATTGTGCCATATATTATGATTTATAGGTTAATTGCCATTGGCTTTTGCTTCATTCCAAAGTTTATCCATCTCCGGAAGTGACATTTCGTTAAGAGATTTACCCTCTTTCAATGCTTCACTTTCCACATAATTGAAACGGTTTATAAACTTCTGGTTGGTACGTTCAAGCGCATTTTCCGGATTTATACCGTACAACCGCGCCACATTTATAAGACTAAAGAGGACATCGCCGAATTCTTCTTCCATCTTCACGTCATCATGACGTTTTACTTCCGACGAGAACTCCTCTATCTCTTCCTTTACTTTTTCCCACACCTGCTCGCGGTCATCCCAGTCAAAGCCCACATTTGCCGCTTTCTCCTGTATTCGGTAAGCTTTTATCAGCGCAGGAAGGCTTGCCGGCACTCCTCCGAGAACAGTCTTATTGCCATGCTTCTCTTTAAGCTTTATCTGTTCCCAGTTCTGTTCCACATCATGCGCATCGGACACCTTTGTCTCGCCGAACACATGGGGATGACGAAATATCAACTTTGAATTGAGCGCCTCAGCGACATCCGCAATGTCAAATGCACCGGTCTCTTCTCCTATCTTAGAGTAGAAAATCACATGCAATAGCACATCGCCAAGCTCTTTCTTGATATTCTGAGGTAGGAGCTTTAATCCGCTTTTTTATCNNGAGCGTCGCACAGTTCATAGACTTCTTCTATCGTGTTGGGACGTAATGATTCATTGGTCTGTTTCCTGTCCCAGGGACACTGCACACGCAAAATGTCCAAAGTATCAAGCACTTTCCCCAATGCTTCAATTTTATCTTGTCTGTTATGTCGCATAAAAATCGATTTATCAACCACAAAATTAAGCAAAAAACACCGATTTTTTGTCATCATTAGTATAAAAAAGCGGATTAAAGCTCCTAATTTCGTAACTTTGCACCCGCATTTAGAGTTTATCGAAATAGATTATGGAAACAAATCCTAAAAGTCCACGAGTATTATTCTTCGATATTGACGGGACCCTTGTCAGCTTCAAGACCCATTGCATACCGGAGTCAACCGTAAAGGCAATAAAAGAAGCTCATGACAACGGCAACATTATAATTATATCCACAGGAAGGCCCAAGTCGATTATAAACAATCTGACCGAATTGATGCAGTTAAACCTGATTGACGGCTACATTACAATGAACGGAGCTTACTGTTTTATAGGCGACGATATTGTGTACGAGCACGCTATTGACGGCAATGAGGTTAACACCATGACGGAGATAGCACGAAAGAACAGCTATCCCATGATATTCGTCACCGCAAACGGCATCCACGCCTGCAATGCCGACCAGGAGCTGCGCAACATATTTTATACATTCCTTAAAGTAAAAGAAATCCCGGAAGCGGACTACGCCGAAGCCACAAGGCACAAAGTGTACCAACTGACTGTGTTCTTTGACGAAGAAGCCGAGAAAAAGATAAAACCGCTGGTACCGCAATGCGAATTTAACCGCTGGCACCCTTCGTTTGTCGACATAACGGCACAGGGTGTAACCAAGGCTGCCGGAGTGAAAAAGATGATGGAGCATCTCGGAATAGACATGTCACAATCAGTAGCATTCGGCGACGGCGGCAATGATGTGCCCATGCTTAAAGAAGCGGCTGTGGGCGTGGCTATGGGAAATGCCGACGACAGTGTGAAGGAGGAAGCCGACTATGTGACCACATCGGTCGACGATGACGGCATAAAGAACGCTTTGATTGCTTTGGGCATAATCACCGGATAACATTCCGCCCCTTTGGACTCCTCAAAGGTTAAGGAATGGTTAATAATTGTGATTATGGTCCATCTTGTATATTTTTAAGCTCCGAATTAAAGTCTTTTGTGCCATTCGTGGTTATATCTCAGATTTTTTTATTAACTTTGCAATATAATTATACAACTTTCTTTTGATGGATATAAAAAAGGTTCTATATATATCACAAGAGATAACGCCTTATCTGCCGTCTAATGAGTTTTCCGAATTTGGCAGATTGTTACCTCAAGGAATTCAGGAAAAAGGTTATGAAGTACGCACTTTTATGCCTAAATACGGTTGCATAAAAGAACGCCGCAACCAGCTTCATGAGGTTATTCGTCTTTCCGGTCTTAATATCGAAATCGACGATAATGACCATCCACTCATAATTAAAGTTGCGACTCTCCAGCCTTCACGCATTCAAATCTATTTCATAGACAACGAGGACTATTTCACCCACAATCAAGCCTCCCAGGAGCTTGAAATAAATGCGACTCCCGAGGACAATGACGAACGCATCATGTTCTATGCCCGCGGTGTGATTGAAACAGTCAAGAAACTACGTTGGGACCCGTCGATTGTTCATTGCAGCGGCTGGGTTTCGGCACTTGCGCCTCTCTATATAAAGAAGATGTACGGCGAGGACCCGCTATTTGCCAACACCAAGATTGTATATTCACTTATGGACGACAATTTTGAAGGCATACTTGACGAGCGGATGGCTGAGAAATTGAAAATGGACGGATTTTCCGATGAAGACCTGAAGAGTCTTGTTGGACCCGTCGATTTTGTCGAGCTAAATAAGTTAGCGATAGATTTCGCTGACGGCATAGTTCAAAGTTCCGAGAATGTAAACCCCGAACTTATAGAATACGTAAAACAATCCGGTAAAAAATTCATGCCCTACCCCGGCAAAGAGAATTATATCGATGCTTACGACGATTTCTATAAGTCACTTTAAAAATTAAGGGTAATATCCAACCGATACAGAATGAAACTTCTACGTTTACTACCCATATCACTGTTACTTGGAGGACTGATTGCCTGCAATGAAAGCAATACGATAGGCTCATCCCTGGTACAGGACAAAATAGAGATTGTGATTGACTCTACTTTCAGCATTACCGGCTCTTCGGTAGCTAATCCTATAATACAATCACGCACATCCAATCAGCTCCTTGGAAAAATTGACGCTAAAGGCTATGGCTATTTAGCCACTGACTTCCTGACTCAGCTGATGCCCTCCAATGCCATCGACACGGTAGGTGTCACAGCCAACGATTTGGATTCCATACAGCTGCGCATGTTCATGAGCGTATCAGGCTATGTGGGTGACACTCTTGCACCTATGGCACTACAGGTTTTCCGACTGAATAAAGAGATTTCAGCACCTATTTATTCCAATGTAAATCCTCAGCAATACTACTCTCCTTCCGATCTTCTTGCATCCACCGGCTACTCAGCCTCAGTGGTGGGACTAAGCGATGACCTATTCAATCGCTATACCAATCCTGACTCGGCAGTAAGAATGGTCAATGTAAAGCTCCCTATATCACTTGCTAAAGAATTTTTCAATAAATACAAGCAAGATCCGTCGTTGTTCAATGACCCTCAACGGTTCGCCGATTGGTTTCCCGGACTGTACATAAAAAACAACTTCGGTTCAGGACGCATCATGCAGTTCTATGCATCCAATGTGTATCTGTTTTATAAGAAGAAACAGAACATCAACGGAAAGGACTCCATATTTTCAAGCGCCAACGTAATCATGTCGGTGACTCCGGAAGTGGTTCTCGGCAACTCTATCACATTCGACATAAGCAACGAACTTAAAGAGCACACCAAGAAACTGCCAACACTGGTAGCCCCCGCCGGATACAATGTAGATGTGAAGATTCCAATCCGAGAGATGCTTGCAAAATATAAATCTCAGTCCAACACTTATACCGTAATCAACACCTTGAAACTGGAGGTTCCGGTAGAAGATATTGAGAATGACTACAACATCACTGCGCCTAACGATATGTTGCTCATACGAAAAGACAAAGTTGACGAGTTTTTCTCAAAACAACAGATTAACGACAATGTCAATTCATTCTATGCCACATATAATGCATCGACAAAGTCATACTCTTTCAATTCCATGCGCCAATATTTCATAGACATGACAAAGAAAGAGTCAGTGACCGATGCCGACGGTGAATTTGTACTGATTCCTGTGACACCGATTATGGAACTGGAGCAAACAGGCTATACGCCCACATATGTAGTAATGGCGTTACTGCCTTACGCAGGAATACCATCCATGGCAACAGTCAAAATGGATGAAACCCGGTTTGTGTTAACTTTCAGTAATCAGTCAATATAAGAGTATATCATAACGCCACAATAGCTCAGTCGGTAGAGTATCTCATTCGTAACGAGACGGTCGTGGGTTCGAGTCCCACTTGTGGCTCTCTGATAAACACAGAATGGCGGCATCAAAGGATGTCGCCATTCTATGTTTATATGCAATAAGGGCGATTATTCAAATTTCTTACGGCGGAATACGAAGTTACGTCCCAGGTATTTTTCTCGGACGGTGGGATTATCGGCAAGTTCCTCCGAAGTTCCTTGGAACAGAATCTTACCTTCAAACAGCAGATAAGCGCGGTCAGTTATAGAGAGAGTTTCTGGCGCATTATGGTCAGTGATAAGAATTCCTATGTTCTTTTCCTTAAGTTTATATACTATATACTGTATATCCTCAACCGCGATAGGGTCAACACCGGCAAAAGGCTCGTCAAGCATTATAAACTTAGGATTGATGGCAAGGCAACGGGCTATTTCAGTGCGTCGACGCTCACCACCCGAAAGCTGGTCACCGAGGTTCTTGCGTACCTTCTGTAGACGGAATTCGGAAATAAGGCTTTCAAGCTTCTCTTTTTGGTATTCTTTGGATGTATTTGTCATCTCAAGAACGGCGCGGATGTTGTTTTCAACGCTCAATTTTCGGAACACTGACGGCTCCTGTGCAAGATAACCGATACCGTTCTGCGCGCGCTTATAGACAGGATATTTGGTAATGTTGAGGTCATTTAGGAATATCTCCCCTTCATTAGGAGTGATAAGCCCTACTGTCATATAGAATGTAGTGGTTTTACCCGCACCGTTAGGTCCGAGAAGTCCCACAATTTCACCTTGTGTAACGTCAATGGACACATGATTCACAACCGTGCGTTGACGATACTTCTTCACAAGATTCTCGGTACGAAGCACCATTTTACCTTCATAGAGAGTTTTCCCCTCGTCAGGGTCAGAATTGGTGTTTTCTTCCACGCCATCCTGATTGACTGCTTCCACTTCTTCCTCAACAGTCACATCCATCAACTCTTCAACCTTATTTTCGTCCATAGAATCGTTATTCTTCATCTCTTTCAATTTTAGACCGTATATAATCGGTTAGAAGTTTAATAGCCACTTCATTGTTGCCGCCTTGTGGCATGATAAGGTCAGCATAACGCTTTGATGGCTCAATGTACATCTGATGCATAGGTTTAAGCACACCTTCGTAACGGTCAATAACCATTTGGGGTGTTCTACCTCGTTCTATGCAGTCCCTCGCTATGACGCGAATAAGCCTGTCGTCGGCATCGGCATCCACATATACCTTTACATCCATCAGTTTCCTAAGCTCACTCTGAGTAAGGATGAGAATACCTTCCACTATAATCACTTTACAAGGCTCAACTCGCACTACCTCTTCTTGACGTGTACACGTGAGGTAACTATAGGTGGGCATATCGATAGTCTCTCCCGATCTCAGCTTATTCAACTGTTCTTCAAGCAAAGTCCATTCTATAGAGGCAGGCTCGTCAAAATTGATTTTGCTCCTCTCCTCCATGGGTATATGACTCGAATCCTTATAATACGAGTCCTGCGGGATAACGGCTACCGAACCTGTAGGCAGACTTTGTATAATCTTGTTGACCACAGTCGTTTTACCTGATCCGGTTCCTCCTGCGATTCCTATTATTAGCATTTTTGACAATTGTTTAAGTAGTTAGTGACACAAAGTTAAGGAAAAAAAGAGATACAACCCAAGAAATTATTGTAACTTTGCATCAATAAACATAAGTAACCGAAGTTATATGATAATTGAATCATCTCTTGCCACTTTCGGAAACTATTGCATGTTCATGTGCAGAGTTTTTTCGCTTCCGCAAAAGTGGAGAGTTTTCGGAAGAAAACTAATACAGGAAATATCCAAGCTTGGTCTTGATTCCATTCCTCTTACGATAGTGATTTCTATCTTTATCGGTGCCGTTATATGCATCCAGATGCAGCTTAACATGACATCGTCCATAATGCCGGCTTATTCCACCGGTCTTGCCACGCGCGACATTCTATTGCTTGAATTCAGTTCGGCAGTGTTATGTCTTATTCTCTCGGGTAAAGTCGGGTCCAATATAGCATCGGAGATAGGCACAATGCGAGTAACGGAGCAAATNNGGAATGGAATCAAGACCAAGCTTGGCTCTTGAAATTATGGGAATAAACTCCGCACAGTTCCTGGTGCTTCCCAAGATTATAGCATTCGCCTTGTTCATCCCCATCCTCGTGGTGTTCTCTATCGCCACTGGATTGTTCGGCGGCTGGATTATCGCAGCATTTACCGACATGATATCGGTGTCTAAGTACATCTACGGTATACAGACAATGTTCATCGAGTGGTACGTATGGTACACTATCATTAAGGCACTCGTATTCTCAGTCATCATCACCTCCGTGGCATCCTACTACGGTTATTATGTCAAAGGCGGCGCACTCGATGTGGGAAAAGCATCCACCAATGCAGTGGTGGCAAGCTCCATCCTTATACTCCTCTTCGACGTTATCCTAACTAAACTGTTGATGCAATGATAGAAGTAAAGGATATTGAAAAATCATTTGACGGAGTGAAAGTGCTCAAAGGCGTGAGCGCGACATTTGAAACCGGCAAAACGAATCTTATAATAGGATTAAGCGGTTCGGGAAAAACCGTTTTAATGAAAAGCATTGTAGGACTTGTGCGTCCCGAGAAAGGTGAAATACTCTATGACGGACGTGACCTCCTCAAGATGAACCGCGACCAAACCCAAAGTCTACGCACCGAAATAGGAATGCTGTTCCAAGGTTCTGCCCTGTTTGACTCCGAAACCGTAATAGGCAATGTAGAGTTTCCACTGATGATGTACACCAACATGTCCGATGCCGAACGCCGCGACCGCGCCCAGTTCTGCCTTGAACGTGTGGGACTGAAAGGAGCCGACTCAAAATATCCGAGTGAAATATCAGGCGGTATGCAGAAACGTGTGGCTATAGCGCGCGCCATTGCGCTTAACCCCAAATACCTTTTCTGCGACGAGCCGAACTCCGGACTTGACCCCAAAACATCGATACTTATCGACGAATTGCTGAGCGACATCACCCATGAATATAAAATGACTACGGTAATCAATACCCACGACATGAACTCGGTGCTTGGCATTGGCGAAAACATCATATTCATCAACAAGGGCTACCGTGAATGGGTGGGCGACAAGGACAAAATCTACGAAACCACCAACGAGGCATTAAGCCACTTTGTTTTTGCGACTGACTTGTTCCAGAAAGTGAAGAAGTACGTCCTTGAACACGGCAAAGAAGATAAGAAATAAGGTATACAAAAACCTGGATAAAATAAACATGGAGGTCAAATGACCTCCATGTTTGCGTTTAAGCGTTGTCTTACGACTTCGTATATTATTATTCCTCCCGCAACTGACACATTCAGCGAACCAATGTGCCCGAACTGCGGAATTGACACAAACGTGTCACACAGTTTCAGAATCTCAGGCGAGATACCCACATCCTCCGCACCAAGCACAAGAGCCACCGGTGTAGTGTAATCAGGCATCGTGTAGTTTATATCAGCCTTTTCCGACGCAGCGACTATCTTATACCCGTTTTCTTTAAGGTACTGAACGGACTCGGCAAGATTACGCTCACGGCACACAGGCAGGTGAAGCAACGCACCGGCCGAGGTCTTTACCGCGTCACCTCCCACTGAGACGCTCCCCTTTGTGGGAATGACTATGGCATCCACTCCGGCACACTCGCATGTACGGGCTATCGCACCAAAGTTCCTGACATCGGTGATACCGTCAAGCACCACTATAAACGGCAACAATCCATCCTCGTAGAGTTGAGGGACCACATGATCAAGCCGGTAATAAGTGACAGCCGAAAGCATGGCTATCACTCCCTGATGATTCTTTCGGGTGATACGGTTTAAACGTTCGAGCGGCACTCTTTGTGTCAAAATGCCATTGGCTTTTAACAAGCGGAACAATTCGCCTGAAAGTTCACCTTTAAGGTCGTTTTTGATAAACACCTTATCAATCTCTTTACCGGCTTCGATGGCTTCCATCACAGCCCGTATTCCAAATATGTAGTCGCTTGATTCCATTTATTGAATTTAACTGTTGTTACTTAATAAGGATTCCGCATTGGCGCGCGCCGCACCGTCTATCTTAGAACCGCTCAACATCACGGCAAGTTCATCGATGCGTTCTGTTGGGGTCAACTGCTTAATGCGAGTGTAAGTTGCGGCATCATCATCCTCTTTATACACTTTATAGTGGCTGTTGCCCTTTGCAGCCACCTGAGGAAGATGGGTTATTGCCATAACCTGAATGTTCTTGGAGATATCCTTCATCATCTGACCCATACGGTTAGCCACATCGCCCGATACACCGGTATCAACTTCGTCAAAAATGATTGCCGGCAGCTTCATGCTATGCGCAACTATAGTCTTTATCGAGAGCATAAGACGCGAAATCTCACCTCCCGAAGCGACACCACCCACGGGCATAAGCTGCTGATTTTTGTTGAATGCGAAGAGGAATTCCACCTTATCGGTTCCAGTAATGCTCATGTCAGTTTTCTCCACATTTATCTTCACCTGCAGATTCTTCATCCCCAGCGGCGTAGCCACTTTAAGCAATTCCTGTCCGAACCGTTCAGCGACATCCTTACGACGGCGGCTTAGCTCATCCGCCACCTGACGCGCCGCGGCTTTTGCTCTACGAGCCTCCTTCTCAAGCTCTTCAAGCGTAAACGAACTGTTGTCAAGCATCTCAAGACGGGCACGAAGGCTGTCACGGATCTCGATAAGCGCCTCAACACTGTCTACCCGGTGTTTATGCTGGAGGGAATATATTGAGTTCAACCGCTCCTCAATAGCCTGCAATTGCTCCGGATCAGCCTGTAGGCGGCTGTCAATGCTCTCAAGGCTGTCAGCAATATCACGCAACTCTATTCTGCAGCTTTCAAGACGCTGGATTAGGCTTTCATCCTCTATATAGGAGGATATGGACTCACAACTTTCAGTAGCCTCGTCTATAAGCGACAACGCATTGTCACTGCCGTTCATTAGGCTGTCAAGGGCATTGTTAAGCGTAAGCTTAAGCTCAGTTACGTTAGCAAGCACATCACGGTCATGTTCAAGTTCGTCCTGTTCCCCTGCTACCAGGTGAAGTTCTTCAAGCTGCTCCAACTGGAACCGGGTGTATTCTTCGTCATCACGGTTCTTCTCAAGATTCTTCCGCGCTTCATGCAGTTGTTTAACGGCATTGCGGAATGTCCCGAACAGCCTGGCATATTCCACAAGAAGCTCCTGGTTATGGGCAAGATTATCAATTATCTTAAGCTGGAATTCAGGTTGGGCAAGCAACTGGTTCTGATGCTGTGAATGAATATCAATCAACTGCATAGCCACCTTTCCAAGAATTTCCAGATTCACAGGCGAGTCGTTTATAAACGCACGCGATCGCCCGGCAGGAGCAATCTCCCTCCTTAAAATTATGCTGCTGTCATCCCATTCAAGGTCGTGCGCCAAACAGAATTCTTTCAGTTGCGGCGTATCGTCCACCGCAAATATAGCCTCTATCACCGACTTCTTTTTAGAGTCACGCACAGCCTTTATATCGGCACGTTCACCTAGTATCAGCGAAAGCGCGCCGAGCATTATCGACTTTCCGGCACCTGTCTCGCCGGTTATTATATTGAATCCGTTATGGAAATCAATATCAATGTTGTCAATCAACGCATAGTTGTTAATGTGAAGAGCACTTAGCATAGCTTTAATCTATTTGTTAACTCCTTTTTTTATCATCTCAAGGCGTGTGGTTTCAGTGGGATAGATTTTTTCCAAGAGTGAATGCACCTTATCCCTCTCAGCCTGCGGTGCCTTGTAATATATGTTTACAAGCTCGTCCATCTTTGCGTCCTTAAACATAGATAAAGCCACAGTCATGGGCGAAACTTCATATATTGAATTCAGAATAGCAAGTGTTTCGGTGATTTTAGCCCTTCCTTTCTCAGGGCTTATCGACATTTCGTCAAGACCGTTACGGTGATAGTTGTAGTATAATTCTCTGATAGCCGACACCGGGGCATCGGTGTACGCCGAGAGCACTGCACTTCTGTTTTTTGTATCTTCAAATGCCTTCCATCCGCTCTCGCCTCCCGACTGAGCCATATTGACCACATTCTTGTCACGGCTGAAATAAGCGTCGCCGCCTTTCAGCGCAAAAGTGTCAAAATCCATAGCCAATATAAAGTAAGCGTAGAAATTCAGAATAGCGGTGAGATTGCTTTCCATCGTATTCTCCGAGAAAATCAACGGCACCCCTTCCTGGTAGTCAAATTCCACCTTTGTGTCCTTAAAGTTAATCACAGTGGTGTTGTAAGAACTGTTGTAGACCGGACGTGTTGACTGAATCTGCAGTTCACCGGTCATGTGAGGTTCTTCGTAGGATTTTATCGTAAGAAAAAGCGTGCAGTCTATCCTCTCGTTAGGAGAGAATTGCGCCTGCGTCCATTTACGTGTATTAAAATATTCAGCGATAGCGTTCTCCAGAGTCTTAAACACTGATGTATTAGTGCCCTGTACCTGCGAATAATCAACTGTAACCTTACAATTGAGTTCCTGGCAATAACCGTCCAGCGAAATAATCAGAGCCAGCACACTAATGACAAACCATCGCATCATAACTTCATGAGTGTGTCAAAAATATCCCGTGCCACTTCCCGCTTTGACTTCAACGGAAAATCAAGTGTTTCTCCCGATGCTGTGAATATTTTAATTTTATTGGTATCAGTCATAAAGCCCGCGCCGCTGTCACGAAGCGAATTCAGGACTATCATGTCAAGATTCTTGGACTTGAGTTTGGAGAGAGCGTTCTTACTCTCGTCATTAGTCTCCAAGGCAAAGCCCACCAACCGCTGACCATCCTTTTTCATTTGTCCAAGTGTACGTGCTATATCAGGATTCTTGACGAGAGCCAGGGTAAAGTCATCGACCCCTTCGCGCTTCACTTTCACGTCGCCGCACTCTTTTGGTGCGAAATCGGCAACAGCCGCACACATCACGGCTATATCCGATTCAGGAAATACATTCTCGCACGCAGCAAGCATCTCTTTAGCCGATTCTACCTTAACGACATCAATGCCGGGATTGCTGATTGTCAATGACACAGGTCCGCTGACAAGAGTCACCTCGGCTCCCCTTGCCGCAGCTTCCTCGGCTATGGCATATCCCATCTTTCCCGAACTATAATTGCCTATGAACCTCACCGGGTCAATCTTTTCGTAAGTGGGTCCGGCGGTAATCAGCACTTTCTTCCCTTTCAAGGACTGCTTTACTTCAAAAAAGTGTTCCAGTACCTTCACGATGTTTTCCGGTTCCTCCATTCTGCCTTTACCCACAAGATGGCTTGCAAGCTCGCCTGAAGCCGGCTCTATTATGTGGTTGCCGTAGGAACGGAGAAGTTCCAGATTACGTGTAGTGGAAGGATGCGCCATCATGTCAAGGTCCATTGCCGGCGCAAGGAATACGGGCGACTTAGCCGACAGATAAGTCGTGATGAGCATGTTGTCAGCCACCCCGTTAGCCATCTTTCCTATAGAGGACGCTGTGGCGGGCGCAATGACCATAGCATCAGCCCACAACCCCAAATCGACATGGCTGTGCCATTCGCCGCTGTTGGCTGTGAAAAATTCACTCACCACCGGCTTTCCGCTTAAAGCGGACAATGTAACCGGAGTGATGAATTCTTTTGCGGCGGGAGTCATCACCACCTGCACCTCGGCTCCGCTCTTTATTAACAACCGAAGAAGAATCGCCGACTTATAAGCGGCAATTCCTCCCGTGATTCCAAGTATAATATGCTTTCCCTGTAATGACGACATCAGAATTTCTTGTTTCTAAGCATTATTCGGGTTATGACCTGCTTTGTATTCTCGGCAAACTCGCCTTCCATCATCCATCGGTAATAACCGGGGTCACGCGCAAAGACCTTTTCAACCTCCTCGCCCTTGTAACGCCCGAAGTTAAACACCTCTTTCTTGGCATTGTTATACACAATTCGTCCCATAAAGTCAACATTATTGCTCTGGGAAGAGAATTGCGACAAGAATTCGATGTCATTCTTCAAGTTAGGATAAAAATCAAGCTGAGCCTTAAGCACCTCGTAGGTGGCAAGTGTATCGGCATCGGCGGCATGGGCTTCGGTGAGGTCTTTGCCGCAATAGAACTTGTAGGCGGCTACAAGCGTGCGTTGCTCCATCTTGTGAAAGATGGTCTGGACATCGACAAACTTCTTTCGTGAAAAGTCTATATCAACTCCTGCATTGGCAAACTCCTGCGCCAGCAAGGGGACATCAAACCGGTTGGAATTGAATCCGGCTATGTCGCTATCCTCAAATACTTTTGCAATCTCTTTAGCAATCGCCTTGAATTTAGGCTCATTCTTTACATCCTCATCGGTGATGTGATGCACAGCTGTAGCCTCTTCAGGGATATGCATTTCAGGATTCACCCTTAGAGTTCGTTTTTCCTCACTCCCGTTAGGATGAATCTTTATATATGAAATCTCCACAATCCTATCTTTCAGAATATTGACACCGGTGGTCTCAAGATCGAAAAACACAATAGGATTTTTCAGATTTAGTTCCATTATGCTATAACTTTAGTAATGCCAGTCAAGACCATTTTTAGAAATCAGAAACGGTCATAGGCATGAGCAACATCAGCAACTCGCTCTTTTCCTCATTCTCGGAAGGAAGGAATACTCCGGGACGGCTCGGGTCGGCAAGTTGTATAATAAGGTCAGAAGTAGAGATAGTATTGGAAATCTCTATCAGATAAGGTGCGCTGAAGCCTATTATCATCTGCTCTCCGTTGAAATCGCACGGCACCTTGTCCAATGCCGAAGTACAGAAATTATTGTCGGTAGCCTTCAGTGTTATCTGGTTAGGCTCAATCTTGAACTTGACAAGACCGTGACCTTGGTCAACAAACACGCCCACACGACGCACAGCATTAAGGAATGACTGGCGGTCGACAGTTACAATGTAGGGGTTTTTAGTGGGTATTACCCTCTTATAGTCAGGGAACGAACCCTTAATGAAACGGCAGTTGAACTTATAGGATGCGCTTTCAAATGTCGCGCTCTTCGGTTCCACTGTCACTTTTATGCTCTCTTCTTTGGCAAATACATTCTTAATCACGGTAGCCGGCTTCACCGGAAGGATAAACGAACCTTCAAATCCCGGTTCCGACAACGAATTGACGTATTTTACCAATTTTCGGGTATCGGTGGCAACAAATGTGATGGAATCAGGCTTTATGTCCCAAAGAATACCCATCATCTGAGGACGCAAGTCATCATTTCCCACAGCAAACAGGGTATTGTCTATACCTTTTATTATCTGCGCGGTGGGACAAGTGAACACCATAGGTTCACCGGAAGCGTCAATCTCTTCATTGGAAGGATATTCGTTGCCGTTAATTGCGATAAAGCTGTAATTACCGGTAGAATATGTAATCTCCACAGCAAGATTATCATCATTGATATCAAAGGTTATCCCTTGGTCAGGCATTTCCTTCAATAGTTCTACCAAACGGCGTGCATCGATACAGAACTTGCCGGAGCCGTCGGGTTCCATTACTTCAAGATGCGCCACAAGAGTGTTTTCCAAATCGGAAGCGGTTATGGTCAATGTATTACCGTCCAATTCGAACAAGAAATTATTGAGAATAGTCAACGCATTCTTGGAATTGATCACTTTACTTACAGCCGAAACGTAGCTGTAAAGAGTCTTACTGGAGACATTAAACTTCATATGCGGTATTTTTTCTTTTTAATGTACAAAAATAAGAAATATCCCTGAGATAATAGAATTAAATCAGGGATATTTTACTATACAGTCAATATTTATGCTTAATTGAGCCCGTCGAGCACTTGACGTATTTTCTCGTAAGTGGTGATTCTGGTGGGCACCAACGGCAGACGAAGTTCATTCTTTATGTAACCCATGGCATGAAGAAGGCACTTCACTCCGGCGGGGTTGCCGTCGACAAACAGCAGGCTGAAAAGTTCAGTGAACCTGTGATGAATCAGAAGGGAATGCTTATAGTCGCCGCTCAAAGCCAAACGCACCATCTTGGAGAACTCTTTAGGGAATGCATTGCCGATAACTGAAATAACACCCACAGCCCCGAGCGTAATAAGCGGGAAAGTGATGCCGTCGTCGCCTGAAATGACACAGAAATCTTCCGGCTTGTTTTTAATAATGTCATCCATCTGCGAGATATTGCCCGATGCCTCTTTCACACCTATTATATTATCAAAGTCACGGGCAAGACGCAAGGTGGTTTCAGCCGTCATGTTCACTCCGGTACGTCCCGGGACATTATAAAGAATCACCGGTATGGGCGATGCTTCGGCTATAGCCTTGTAATGCTGGTATATTCCTTCCTGCGAAGGCTTGTTATAGTAAGGCACAACCGACAGCACAGCGCAGAAAGCCGACAAGTCGGTAGTTTTAAGTTCATTAACCAAAGCCGCAGTGTTATTGCCACCTATTCCGATAACCAAAGGCACTCTTCCGGCAACACGCTCCACGATGAAGTCCCTCACCTCCACTTTTTCCTGAGGTGTGAGAGTCGCCGTTTCAGCGGTAGTGCCTAAAGCCACAATAAAATCGACTCCGCTTTTTATCTGATATTCAATCAAGCGCGCTAAGGCATCATAATCAATTGATTTATCCTCGTTGAAAGGGGTGATAAGCGCAACACCCATTCCTTTTAAATTTATTTTAGCCATAAAATCGGTTGATTCTGAATTTTACCGCAAAGTTAAATATTATAAATATTTCTCACAAGTTTATAGCGTATTTAAGACAGCCTATTGTAATCATTTTTCACCGCTCCGAACCATTTAACGGAAATGAACGTTGTAAATATACGAATAAAAAATTTATCAATATGAGCGATTTTACTAACATTATTAACGATAGCAAGCCCACTCTGGTCGACTTTTATGCCACTTGGTGCGGTCCGTGCAAAATGATGCACCCTATCTTAGAGCAACTAAAGGCAAAAATGGGTGATGCGGTCAACATTGTAAAAATTGACGTGGATAAAAATCAAGAACTATCAGTTGAATACCGAGTTCAATCAGTTCCTACTCTATTGATTTTTAAAGGCGGCGAACTGAAATGGCGTGCAGCCGGCGTACATTCAGCTGATGACCTTGAAGCCAAACTAAAGGAGTTTGCATAATTCGATGCGGGGCAAAACACACCTCGGATTTCTAAACTTAAGATTCACTTTAAAATCCGGTAGTCAGCATGACTGATTGCCGGATTTGTCATATCTCCATCTTGAATGACAGTTTCTAAAAATCAAAATCCGATTACGCTCACGCGCCATCGGATTTCTAACCTATGATTCACTTATTTGTTGTTGCTTAATTTCTGTTTAAATTCATCCGGACATTTAACATTATCTCTGAAGCTTATTGTAAATCGGGACTTCGCTCAGTCCGTTTTTCGCATTTACTATTAAGCCGTTCCGGTAAGATTATTTATATGTACAAATATAGGGAAGATATTCCTAACTTCCCTGTATTTTAGCTTTCGTTAACTTATTTTAACAGCGTCATTTCGTGCCAAGCTCTTTAATTCCGCCCGTAACCGGGTCAAGAATAAGATAAGACGGAGCCTTTTTATCGCTAAACAACTTAGGGTCAAGACCGTAAACGATTCCGAACTGAGCCATGTCCACACCGCCGGTCCAATACACCTGGTTATCGTAAGACACTTTCACATCGGCGCTTCCTGGTATACAATAGGCTACACCGCCTTTTGGGAACTCTTTAACCTCGCCCTTTTCATTTAAGGGCATTTCTCCCCTCTCGGTGACGTTCAACGACAGTATCACGGGATCACCTGAAAGATTCTCGGAATCCACGATGCCGTCAATAGCTGAAATACGCGCTATCACCTGACGGTTCATCTCGTCGTCAGGAATAACGGTAAAAGTTCTCACCACAGTTTCACGCTTCTCAGTCCCGAGGAACATAGCCGTCAACGCAGCCTCTTGAGCTGAAATCTGATCCATTATAATCTTCAATGCATCCCCGTCCGGCGGCATCTGATCGGACTGTCCTGTTATATAGTCGGTGCGGCTTTGACGAAGCTCAAATATGCGCTGTGCGGCAAGTTCAGCTTTCTTTGCACTTGACTGGCTCTGCATCATTTCCTCACTCACGGCATATCGCGCAGCCTCCGTCTCCAGCGGAGTAGGCGCAGCCTTAACCGGAAGAGGCAATACCGGCGATTCCGGCACATTCACATCCTCAGTGTTTATGGCAAGCGGCAGGTCTGTGTCACTCATTATAACAAACGGAGAAGAACCGCCCTTGAACTGCATGAGGTATTGTTCCCCTTCATTAGGTATGCCACGTGCATTGACATGCACACTTTTTACTGTCCACGATTCCGAGCTTTCAGCTATAGGAGTCTCATTTTTCAGATATTTCTTAGTATACTTATAGAACTCTCCGGGTGTCTTCACCACGTGTTCCGCCTCTATAGTTATATCAAGCACAGTTTTCGGCAGAGAATAGACTATGCCGTAATCATTGGCTTTTGATGCCGAAAACTTTTGGGTAGTCTGTCCTGATGCTCCGGCAACCATCAATGACGAACCTATTAAAGTCAATACTATTTTATTCATATCGAGATTATTGATTTTCCATTATATTTCGTATCGCCACGCCTATATTATCAGCGACATCGGATGCAAGCACACTGTATTCGCTTATCTTTTCGGCGGCAAGCTGCCCGGCATATCCATGTATATACGCGCCCAATGCCGCAGCAAGATCGGGCGCATAACCCTGCGCGAGAAGCCCGGTGATGATACCGGTGAGCACATCCCCGCTTCCCGGTGTGGCAAGAGCCGGGGTGCCGCTGCCGCTGAACAGCAATCTTCCGTCAGGACGCACTATCGTAGTGTATTTACCTTTCAGCAGAATTATTATACCATAGTATTCAGCTTTCTCTATAGCTGTCTTTATACGCGCCTCATGGGAATTATGGTCACCGAAAAGGCGGTCAAATTCACCTGCATGGGGAGTGAGTATCGACATCGGCTTCAGGTCTTCAAGAATAGTGTGACGCTGCGCGATACAATTAAGCGCGTCAGCATCTATCACAAGCGGTCCGCTGTATCCTCTTATGAAGGACTCAACCGCTCTTATTGTCAAGTCATGAATACCAATGCCGGGACCTATGCCTATAGCATCATATTCGTGCTTTAGTTTTATATCGGTGATTCCACCGTCGTTATGGTCCACTTGAACCATCGCTTCGGGAACAGCGGTCTGCATCACACTGTAGCCGCAACGGGGAGTATAGACAGTAGCCTTCCCCACTCCCGCGCGTAAAGCCCCTTTGGTGGCAAGCTGCGCTGCGCCAAGCATCCCGTAGCTTCCTGCGATAATACATGCCGAGCCGTAATCGCTCTTGGATGTAAACTCGCCCCTCGGTTTAAGAATACGCGACGCATCATTTTTTTCAAGCAGGAAATAACGTGACTGTAGATTTTTAATCTCACGCGCGCTCATTTCTATGTCAAGCACCTTCCATTCGCCAAGGAATTCAGCGTTGTCAGGGATAAAAAACGCCACTCTCGGAAATTGGATGGCAAGAGTGAGATGGGCATGAACTATATTACGGTTAAGATTTTCCTCATTCCATTCAGCAAAAAGCCCTGAAGGCACGTCGATAGACACTATCGTGGCTTGTGAATTATTTATGTAGTCCACAAGCGAACGGAACCCTCCGTTGAGCGGCTCCCTGAGCCCGGAACCGAAAAGTCCGTCCACGACTATATCTCCCGGTTCTATAGCCGGAGGAAGGAACTCCTTATTGACTTCAGTAAAAACGGTTCCCGACATCTCGGCAAGCCGTTTTTTAGAAGCCATGCAGCCTTCGCTCAGCTTATTGAACACATTAAAGAGAATACTCTCCACATTGTATCCCTGCTCGACAAGAAGCCTTGACACAGCAAGAGCATCAGCTCCATTATTCCCGGGACCGGCGAACACCCATATCTTCTTATTAGGACGCCACCTACCCATTATCTCAAAAGTGATAGCCGAAGCCGCTCTCTCAATCAACTCAAGAGAGGACACTCCTTCATTCTCAATAGTGAATCGCTCAATCGACCTTATCTGATCATTGGTAAAAATCTTCATCGCTTTATTAAGGAATAATTATGTCCTTTACGTGATTACAAAATTACAAAATTTATATTTATTCCACATCCTCTTTTATAACGAGGATTCAGCCTTTTTGTTTTTATTTCCGAAAAAACGGTTTATAATCACAGCAAGAGCACCGTCGCCTGTGACATTGCATGCCGTTCCGAAACTATCCATGCCGATGTACAATGCTATCATCAGAGCAAGCATGTGCTCATTGAAGCCAAGAATGGAACCAAGCAGCCCCAATGATGCCATGATAGCCCCTCCGGGAATACCCGGAGCCGCAATAATAGTGATGCCGAGCATCGAGATAAAATTCATAAACATTCCGAGGTCATAGGGCTGGTTGGACAATATCATCAACGCCAGCGCGCAAGCCACTATTTTCAAAGTGCTGCCTGACATGTGTATCGTGGCACACAACGGAACCACAAATCCGGCAATATCCTCATCCACTCCCAACTTTATAGTCTGTCTCAGGGTAACAGGAATAGTGGCAGCCGACGACTGCGTTCCCAATGCCGTGAAGTAAGCCGTCATCATCACTCGTAACATCTTAAACGGATTCTGCTTCGATACAAACCCTGCGATACAATACTGCAGCACAAGAATGAATATATGGAGCAGAAATATCACTATTATTATCTTAAAGAAGCATCCGAGTATTATTCCCACTTGACCCACCTTGGTCATAATAAGAAATATTCCGAATATATACACCGGCAGAAGCGGAAGAATAGCCACATTGATTGTCTTGGAAACTATATCCCGGAATTCACCGAATCCACGGCGCAAAGAATCCCCTTTCAGAAACGCTATTCCGAGACCAAGCATAAACGCAAGCACGAGCGATGTCATCACAGTCATGAGCGGAGGCATGTCCATAGTAAAGAAGGGATTTATCTCACCCTCTTTCTCCACAATATCCACCGCTGCTTCTCCCCCTATCAACGATGGAAAAGTGAGAGTTCCCGTAAAATACGAAATTAATCCGGCAAGAAACGTAGCCGCATAAGCAAGAATAGCCGTGGCAAGAAGAAGTTTGCCTGCCCGACCGCCTATGTCGGCAATAGCGGGAGTCACAAACCCCACAATAATCATGGGTATCATGAATCCCAGAAATTGGGAGAACAGGCTGTTGAACGTAGCAAAAATACGGGCTAACCACATGGGCGCGACAAAACCCATGACGATACCTAATGCTATGGCTATACCGATACGGCACAGAAGTGTTATTTTGGGAAATTTCATAATATCCAAGTTTTATTGGAGCGCATTTATATGTTTCACTCCTAATTTCTCTCAAAGATAGCAAATATTTTCCTTTTTTATCACACTAATCATCTTTACCGATTAATAAACGGCTAAAATGTCGCCGATTTTTTATAATTTTGCACAAACTTAGAATCCAATGGAAAATGTCATATACAACGGACTCAAATTTGAGCCTTACATAACTCGTGAAGCTATCAAAGCCCGAATCGAACAGTTGGCAAAAGAAATAACCAAAGATTATGCCGGTAAAGTACCGTTATTGTTATGCGTGCTCACCGGTGCGTTTCCTTTCGCATCTGACCTTTTCAGAGAGATCGAGGGCGATGCCGAAATATCGTTTATACGACTGAAAAGCTACGAAGGCACCTCCACTTCCGGAAAAGTTAAAGAAGTGATGGGACTTACCGAAGACCTTGAAAACCGTGACATAATAATCGTGGAGGATATTATCGACACCGGAAAAACCATGTCGAAACTCGTTGACGACCTGCGCGCCAAGAATCCGGCATCGGTGAAAATTGCCACTCTGCTGTTCAAGCCCGAATCACTGAAATGCGACATATCCCCTGACTATGTTGGATTCACCATCTCTCCGAAATTCATCATCGGATACGGTCTTGACCTTGACGGTCTTGCCCGCAACCTTAAAGACATATATGTAGTGTGTGAAGAAAAATAGATATCTATTCTAACCTAATATATTATGCTTAATGTTGTAATTTTTGGAGCCCCGGGAAGTGGTAAAGGGACTCAAAGCGAACGTCTTATCGACGAATACGGATTATTTCATATCTCAACCGGCGAAGTGCTCCGCAATCACATCTCACAAGGCACAGAACTGGGTAAAATAGCTGACACATACATCTCCAAAGGTCAACTTATACCTGACGAGCTGATGGTGGACATTCTCGCCCACGTGCTCGACAATAATCCCGAAACTAAGAAAGGTGTGATTTTCGACGGCTTTCCCCGCACCATTCCTCAAGCCAAAGCGCTTAAGAAGATGCTTGCCGACAGAAATTCAAAAGTTCACGCTGTAGTGGGTCTTGAAGTGGAGGACAACGAACTTGTGGACCGCCTTATAAAACGCGGAAAAGAATCAGGACGCAGTGACGACAATCTTGAAACAATCAACCAGCGTCTTAAAGTGTACCATAACCAGACATCGCCTCTTAAAGATTATTATCTTGCGGAAGGAAAGTATCATGCCATTCCCGGTTCAGGCGAAATTGATGATATCTTCAACCATATAAAAGAATCATTAACAAAAATCAAGGACAACGATTAGGATGAATGC
>DAAL01000200.1:2533-5161 GCA_001701065.1 Bacteroidales bacterium GP4 | reverse complement strand
AGGAATGTCATGGCGGTTATGCGCCACAAGAGCGTGCGTTTGCTCTTTGTAGCCAATGCGTCATGCACGAAATAGAATCCTCCGTTGGCATCGACTATCTCCACAATTGTCATTGCGCCCATCAGGAAGAAAAGTATCTCGCAGGTTTCGCCGAGATGGTGCAGAAGCCGGCTTGATGTGTCCACTCCCTCGGCGCTTCCGCCTATGGAATATAATGTCCAGCACACCACGCACATCAACAGCGCGGGGACAGCTTTGTTGATTTTTATAACGCTTTCAAGTGCTATGCACAGGTAGCCTATGAAAAAGAAAACAATAATGGCGGTAATCATGGGGAAAATTTATTTTTCAGGTAAAAACATTGGGTCCCAAGCCGGCAATGCAATGGGCTTTTGTTTTAAAATCTCAAATACATTTTCGTTCAGATATTTTTTGTCAACCACAAGGCGGAACATATACTCGTCAAACCATCGGTCGGTCATTATCAGGTGACCGTCGTTGGCTCCGGGTCCCCAGCTGTTTTCCACCATCCATTTCACAGGCTTTCCGTCGGAGTCAAGATCCACAGCCATGAGTGTCATGGCATGGGACGATGCGCTTGCGTAGGTGCGGATGCGGTCAGCCTTATCCATTCCGAATGTGGTTCCGAACAGTGATTCGTAATCGTAGTTGTCGGGGTCAAGCAATCCTCTTTCGCGGTCAAAGAATTTGCCCACATCGCAGGAGAAGTACATCATTGTGCTGTCCTTGATGGATTTTATCGCCATCTCTTTGATTTCCTCTACGGGAAGGTTGACATAGGTCCAGTTTTCGCCGTCGTAAGTATGGCGGTCAAAGTCTATTTCATAAAGCTTGTAGTACTCGCGTGACGGGTCATTCATCAGCATCACGTAATTATTCTTTAGGTCGTTGCCTAAAAATTCCTGATAGAAGGATAGGGGAGTGTAGTCCTTACGGCTCACTATGTCGCCCTTGCTGTTCTTGTGGGTCCACGTGAACTGCAAGGGAGGTTCGCCGAGGGTAAGTGCAAGGATGCGGTAGACAGTTCCGAGCATTTCCTCTTTTCGCGCCTGCAGTTGCGCTGTCTTGGCACCTTCTTTAGCCATTTTTCGCAGTTCAAGACCGTCTTCACGGAGCTTAAGGCTGATGATGCGGTTCATCTTGGAAGTGCTTGCGCTGCTCAGGGTTTCGCCCATGACTGATTTAGGCACTACGCCGTATTTCATTATGTTGTCGGAAAGTCCGGTGTATTGACCTCCGTCGCTCAACGGATGCTGGAAAAGCCAAGTCACCATTTTGTCGTCCATCGGCTTTGATGCGGTGTCGATGATTCCCTGCAGGAACAGATTGGCTTTTTCAAGCTGATCGAAGAAGAAGTTATAGTTTTGTGACAGTTCTATCTTCTCCATGTCGTTTTTCGCCATCATCTGGGCACGAAGCACATTAAGCCCGGTGAACAGCCAGCATCGACCTGACGATTCCTGGTCAGTGATGCCTCGTGAGGGGACTTTGTGAGAGAAATTGTCGTCAAAATTGTTGCGGTTGTCGGCATTCACGGCGAGACGGTCGATGTCAGTTCCGTGCAATGCGTTCCTGATGGCTTTAGTGGATGCATCGGCAGTGTAGGACGACTTGAGCCGGTTGAGCATATCCATGTCAATGCCGCCTTTGTCGGGTGATTTTCCATGGGCGAGCAATGCCATCGTGATGAATCCGAGAGCTAAAAGGTTATTTTTCATAAATATCGGGGAATGAATTAGATAGTTATTTTTAGAAAGTATAACTGAATCCTAAGTTAAGATAGATGGGGTATAAGGCGAAGCTTATGGTCTTGAATGAGGATTTGAATATATTGTTAAGTCCCCACTGGAGCTGCGCGTTTATGGCAAGATGCTTGAACGCTTGCCATGAGCCGCCGCCCTGGATTCCGTAGTGGAACCATCGAAGTTCATCGGAGAAGTTGTATTCCGCTTTAGTTTCACCGTCGAATGTGACTTTATTGCCGGTGGGGTCCCCCTCGCGTAGATAACCGTTATAGACGTAGCCGGAGAACTCGTCTTTAAGCACAAAGTCCACATAAGGACCGAAGAAAACTTTCCATCGGTTGTTGATTTTATAAGCGGCTGATATGGGCAGGTAGAATAGCGATGATTTGTACTTGGTCTTGACATTACCGGTCCAGTTGCCTTTCACTCGGCTTCCGTCCTGGATAATCTCCATTCCGTAGTTTTTCACCTTGGCTTTTGTTTCCATTCCTTTGGACTGGAACTGAAGTCCCACTCTCACGCCCCATTTGGGGTTAATCCATTTAGTGATGTTTGCGCCTAATGACAGCTGAAGGTCAGGGTTGAACGAGAGTATTTTACGTATCTCGCCGGGAATGGGGAGCGGTGAAGTGCCTCCGATGTTAAATCCGGCGCACACTTCGTACTCTAACTTATTACGGTTGGACCACTCCAGTCCTTTGGTGGTCTCGTTCTGTGCCTTTATGGCGCTTACAGCTGCGAAAATCGCTATTATAGATAAGATTATTTTCTTCATAAGGCTCTAATTTTATTCTTCAAGACATGACAGTTCCACTTCGTCCACTATCAGTGTGCTTCCCGGCGCTCCCGAGAAGAAATCACC
>DAAL01000200.1:0-2388 GCA_001701065.1 Bacteroidales bacterium GP4 | reverse complement strand
TAGCCACAATGTTGGGATTGTCAGGCGACATTGTGTCATTGCCGTCAAGGTGCTGCATGTCGTCGGTAGTTTCAAAGAACACTGCATATATGTTGAATTTGTCCACTTTACCTTCGATGGGGCGAAGTTTTCCGCTTGCGGTTTTGTCAAATTCATAATATGTCTCCCCGGGAGTGTACTTGAAATACCCTTTCAGAGTGCGTGGAATGTTTACGAACGGAGTTCCGAACTGAGTGGCTTCAAGCGGATGCGCCATGGCATCGCTGAGCACGAATTGTCCTATGAATAGGCTGCCTGACGCGATGGGCTTATTAGCCATAGCTCCGAATACTCCTGTTCGACGGGTAGTCATCGCGGCTGCTTTGCCTGACTTGCCTTCATTAATCTGGTAAGTGGGGAACAATGACGGGTCATCCTTGCCGTAGGCTATGCCTGTGAGCGCGAATCCGCCGTTTCCGCTTGCCCATGTCAATGCTTCGCGACCTTGAGCGTCTATCTCGAAGAATACGTCGAAAGTGGAATTGTTGATGGTCTCGGTCCTTACATTCTCGAAGTTGTATTCAAGATTAATCATGTCAGCATAAGCTACCTCGACTGTGTAGGTTTTGTGCCAGTTTCCGTCCTCGGAAGTGGTGACATAAGTCTGCGGAGTGTCGAAGTTCCTTGTCGTTCCGCTTGGCGGGTCGATGGTGGCACCGGGAGTGAGCGTGAACTCCGGGGCAAGCGCGGAGATGTTGGCACCGTTCTTCACTATGAAAGTCACTTTGTTGTTCTCAATGATTGCATCTCTGTTTTGTATATCACCGGGCAGTACCGCAGTGACTATATCGCATTCTGCGTTAAGAGGCTCTTTACTGCAGGATGAGATAACAATTGAAAGCAATGAGATAAAAAGGAATTGCTTAAGAATTTTCATTTTGTAGTTGTTATGAGGTTACAAATTTACGCAGAAAAATCCAATAAGGCAATGGAAAAAGCAATAATGGAGATAAAGGGCATAAAAAATGACACCAGCGGGTGGCTGATGTCATTTTTTATAGATGAAATAAGAGTTTTATCCTACTATCTGGAATCCGGCATCGGTGAGTCCTTTGCGGATTATCTCGATGTGTTCGGCGTTTCGGGTTTCCATGACAAGCCGCAGGTTACAGCTTACGATGGGGGTGTCCACGCTGTTGCGTTCGTGGGTCACTGAGATAATGTTACCGCCAAGCTTACCGATTATGTCGCTCACTTTTCCGAGAGTGCCGGGTTTGTCGGGGAGGTCGATGGTGATGGCATAGTTACGTCCTGTCTTCAAAAGACCGCGGGTGATGACACGGCTAAGTATAGTTACATCGATATTGCCGCCTGACACAAGGCATACTGTCTTCTTTCCTTTGATAGGAACTTTGTTGAACAACGCCGCGGCTACAGCCACTGCGCCCGCGCCTTCAGCCACAAGTTTCTCCTGCTCCATCATTGTGAGTATGGCGGCAGCTGTCTCGTCGTCGCTTACAGTCACAATGTCGTCCACATACTCTTTGCAGAGTTGGAAAGTATTAGCACCCGGTTCCTTCACGGAAATACCGTCGGCTATGGTAGCTACATTTTTCAAGCACACAATGTCATTTTTCTTCAATGACTGCACCATGCTTGGCGCTCCTGTTGCCTGAACACCGTAAATCTTTATGTTGGGATTGATGGACTTCATCGCAAACGCCACGCCTGCAATCAAGCCGCCACCGCCTACCGGCACAATGACAGCCTCCACGTCAGGCATCTCGTCAAGAATCTCAAGACCTATGGTTGCCTGACCGGCTATCACCAACGGATCATCGAATGGATGCACAAATGTGTAGCCGTGCTCTTCCTTCATCTCTAATGCTTTCTTGTAAGCATCGTCGTAGACTCCCGGCACAAGGCATACTTCGGCACCTAACTTTTTGGTGGCTTCCACTTTGGATATGGGAGCGCCTTCGGGAAGGCATATTATGGATTTGATGCCGTTGGCTCGTGCTCCGAGAGCCACGCCCTGCGCGTGGTTACCGGCTGAACATGCTATTACGCCGTGGGCTTTTTCTTCTTCGGACAGCTGGGAAATCTTATAATAAGCTCCGCGAAGTTTGAATGATCCGGTGTGCTGGAGGCACTCCGGTTTGAGGAATATTTCAGCCTCGGGGTTGATGCGTGGAGCTGCAATCAGCTCAGTGTGCCTTACCACACCTTTAAGGACGTGGGCGGCACGGTATACATCGCTTAAGTTAATCATTTTCTTGTATTCAAATTAATTAAACTGTATTAATTAGATGAAAGTGCTTCATGCATGGCGGCTGCGGCGCGTCGACCGTCGCCCATCGCCAGTATTACGGTGGCTCCTCCGCGAACGATGTCGCCTCCGGCATAGAT
>DAAL01000261.1 GCA_001701065.1 Bacteroidales bacterium GP4 | reverse complement strand
TTCCGCCACACACGCGCAGGCAAAGTCATGGCAGCCTGACCTTCCGCAGCTTCCGCAATTGGCACCGGGAAGAAGCTCCTCAACAAGGGCAATACGGGAATCCTCTTTTACGTAAAACTTTTTTGCGACAAAGAATAAGATAACAGCACCTAAAATTCCTATTCCACCTAATATCACTATTGCAGAAACAATGGGTGACATATCGAATCAAGTAATTTTTATTTTTCTAATTTGGAATCACACGGTTTTTCCAAGCAAAGTCCATCGGAATCGACCACGGATAAGATTCTTCACATTATATAATATAAAAAGATAAATCACTACAAGAAGCAACCCTGTAATGACCGAAGCACCTTGCGACATCCCCATAAACAGCGACAGCAGCACCGCCACTAAAAGCAGCAACGACGGAATGCCCATCACAAGCAGTGAAGCCTGCAGCTGGGTAGCTCCTGAAAAGCTAAGGCTGACCTTATCGCCTACTTTGTAGGATGACACATCGCAATCCTTATCGGTAAAGGTCACAACCGATGATTTATCATTATTGCGCGCGCCACAAAACATACTGACGGAACATCCTCCACATCCGCCGCCATCCTCCTCTATGCTCACATGGATAGAGGAGGATGTGACTTCCGTGATTATGCCGTTGTGCTTTATAGCTACGCTCATCAATCGTCAAGCTTGTGCACTATCAAGCCGGAACGAAGCTTAGGCTCAAACCATGTGGTTTTCGGCGGCATGATATTTCCGGTGTCGGCTATGCGCATAAGCTGCTTCATAGTCACAGGATAAAGCGCAAGAGCCATCTTCATCTCGCCTGAATCCACACGCTTCTTTAGTTCACCGAGTCCACGGATTCCGCCCACAAAGTCGATGCGCTTATCGCTTCTAAGGTCATGGATTCCGAGAATATCCCTCAGGATGAGGTCGCTTGATATAGTCACGTCAAGCTGTCCTATGGGATCTTCGTCATTATAAGTACCTTCCTTGGCTGTAAGGCTGTACCATTTTCCGTCAAGATAAAGCGAGAAATTATGCAGCCGTTCAGGACGGTATTCATCAGCACCCTTCTCCTCGACAATGAAATTTTCGCCGAGTTTAGCAAGGAATTGTTCAGGCGACAGTCCGTTAAGGTCCTTGACCACACGGTTGTAGTCAATAATCTTAAGGTGCGATGCCGGGAAAGCCACCGCAAGGAAGTAATTGTATTCCTCCTCACCGGTGTGGTTAGGGTTCTGTGTAGCTTTTTCATGTCCCACCAGGGCAGCCGCAGCCGAACGATGGTGTCCGTCAGCTATATACAAGTAAGGAATCTTCTCAAATTCTTTAGTTATAGCGGCAATGACTTCTTCATTGTCGATTACCCAGAAGTGGTGTCCGAATCCGTCGGGAGTCACGAAATCATATTCCGGTTCACCCTTGATAGTGTCACGGATAATGCCTTCTAGCACTTCATTGTCAGGAAAAGCGAAAAACACCGGCTCGACATTGGCATTGTTGATGCGCACATGCTTCATGCGGTCCTCTTCCTTGTCGCGGCGGGTAAGTTCATGCTTCTTTATACGTCCTTCCATGTAGTCGGCTACATTGGCGGCTATAACAAATCCGTACTGTGTACGTCCGTCCATGGTCTGGGCATAGATGTAATAATTCTCCTTGTTGTCCTGAACAAGCCAACCCTGACGCTGGAAGTTCTTGAAATTCTCCACAGCTTTATCGTACACTTTAGGGTCATGCTCGTCAGTGCCTGCTTCAAAGTCTATCTCAGGCTTGATAATGTGGTAAAGCGACTTGGGATTGCCCTCGGCTTCAGCCCGGGCTTCCTCGGAATTCAACACATCGTAAGGGCGTGACGCAACTTCGGTCACCAATTCTCTCGGAGGACGCAGCCCCTTAAACGGTTTAACTTTTGCCATAACAAGGTGATGTTTATTTGTTGTTACGTATAATAGTCTGTTCGCGGTCAGGACCGATAGACACAATGGCTATGGGCACATTAAGCTCTTTTTCGAGGAATGCTATGTAGTCCTTGAAATTCTGCGGGAACTCGTCCTCGCTCTTCATGCGGGTCATATCAGTTTTCCAGCCCGGCAAAGTCACATACACAGGCTCCAGAGTTTCCTCCTCGATAGAGTAAGGGAATTCTTCCACACGCTCACCCTTGATGTTGTAGGCAACGCAAGCCTTGATTTCGTCGAAATCGTCGAGCACGTCGCTCTTCATCATGATAAGCTTGGTAACTCCGTTGAGCATGATAGCGTATTTGAGAGCCACGAGGTCAATCCAGCCGCAACGGCGTTCACGACCTGTCACTGCGCCGTATTCATGTCCGAGGTCACGGATGCGGTCGCCGGTGGCATCATGAAGTTCAGTAGGGAACGGTCCTGAACCCACACGGGTGCAGTAAGCTTTAAAGATACCGTACACATCCCCTATCTTGTTGGGGGCAACTCCAAGACCGGCGCATGCGCCTGAGCAGATGGTGTTGCTTGATGTGACAAATGGATAGCTTCCGAAGTCAACGTCGAGCAGAGTGCCCTGCGCGCCTTCGCAAAGGATGCTTTTGCCTTCATTAAGCATACGGTTGATGAGATGCTCGCTGTCCACGATGTCATATCCCTTGATGTATTCAATCGCATCGAGCCACTTGGCTTCGAGTTCGGCTATGTCAGGGGTTTCGCCCATGGATTCAAGTATCTTTATGTGGCGGTCACGCGCTGCCTCGTAACGCTGTTTAAAATCAAGAGTTGTGTCGCCCAGGCGTAGACCGTTACGGCTCACCTTGTCGGTATAAGTGGGACCGATGCCTTTTCCTGTAGTGCCTATCTTGGCTCCGCCTTTAGCTTTTTCATTGGCTGCGTCAAGCAAGCGGTGGGTAGGCATTATCAAATGCATCTTCTTTGAAAGCTTAAGAATCGACTTCAAAGGCACACCGCTTTTCTCAAGCGCTTCGGCTTCTTCCTTGAACAATACGGGGTCAAGCACCACGCCGTTACCGATGATATTGATCTGACCATGCTGGAACACTCCCGACGGAATAGAACGGAGCACATACTTCTTACCCTCAAACTCAAGGGTGTGTCCCGCATTGGGACCCCCTTGAAAACGTGCCACCACATCATAGTGCGGAGTCAATACATCCACAACTTTTCCTTTTCCCTCATCTCCCCATTGGAGACCCAGTAGAACATCTACTTTCATGACAATATATTGTTTATTTTTGAGATTTATTCTTAGTACTCACATCCTTAAGCATACGCTTCTTACGCCGGGCGCACGTTCCGCACACGCCGTAGACATAGAGGCAAAAATAAGAGTTGTTGAACGACGAGAACCGCTTTGATGCCATGTAAGCCATAAATTCCGAGTCCTTCACCTCTTTTATCTTTCCGCATTGCTGGCAGATGAGATGCAGATGATTGGCGATTCCGGTGGTTATCTCATAAAGAGCTTTCGAGGTGCCAAACTGATGTTTACGCACGATGCCACATTTTGTGAAAAGCTCTATAGTGTTATATAAGGTAGCTTTACTCACATGGAATCCGTCGGCAATCACTGACGTGTACAGTTCATCTATGCCAAAATGGCCGTTAATCTGGCACACTTTGTCAAGAATCGCATAGCGTTCAGGAGTCTTTCGGAGCTTTTTAACCCTCAAATATTCCGTAAACGCCGCACGTGCAGCCGCAAGCGTTTTTTCCTCTAACATTTCTTTGCAAAGATACGAAAAAACATTAGAAACTGTTTAAAACGAGTGCCTAAAAAATGCGATTGCATCAACGGCAAAAGATATTTTGCCGCCACGGTCAGCATTAAAGACTAATAAGGAGGAAGCGGAGTGTATTCCGCATCAATGGACGCGATAATGAGGAATCTTGGCGGTACGGGATTGTCGGGCGCGTTGCACCTGCCGGAGAAAGCACTCAAACTTCATGGATGCATTGTATGTTATTCCCTATACATAAATAACAAACTATAATCATGACAACGATTCTATTGAAAAGAGCCTATGAGCCGGAATCAAACGAGGACGGTTACCGAGTTTATATCGACCGGCTGTGGCCGAGAGGGCTTTCCCACGAAACATTCCACTATGACTTGTGGGAGAAGGATATAGCCCCGTCCACCGAACTGAGAGAATGGTTCCATGTCGATCCCGACAGTAGATGGGAGGAGTTCAAAAAGAAATACCTGGATGAACTGAAAGGCTCCGAAGCTTTCAATTCATTCAAGAACGCCATAGCCGCAAAGCCTAAAGTGACTCTATTATATTCATCCCACGACGAGACGCACAACAATGCCGTAGTGGTGAAAGAAGCTTTAGAGTCTCTTTTAAGTTAAATTGTAAGTTGACCGGTTTAGCTTCATTTTTAGGCATATGACTCATATATTCACATATTCAGAGAGTTATTTGACAAGGTCACAAATGAAGATGTTAAAATAAAATCACAATCGTGCGTAAAATTTATGTAAATTTTTAAACTTTTACAAATGCACATTGTTTTAAGAGTATAAAAACGATAATTACTAACTCAACTATTCAATGTTTATGAAAAAGTCATTATTAATGATCGCCGTTATGTTATTTGGCATGACAGCTTTCGCACAGAAACTCGACAAGAATGAAATGAAACAACTTCAAGAATTTTTGTCACAACCCAGTGAAAAAGGCGGGACTAATGCACAAGCATTAAAAATCTCAGACCTTAAGTCCCCGGCTACCTGGGAGGGTGTAACAGTGGAAGGTGGAAAAGTGACATCTATCGACTGGAAAGACAAACACCTCGCAGGCACTCTTGATTTGTCAGGATTTACCGCATTGACTAAAGTTGACGTTTCTCGAAATGCCATCTCTAATCTTTCAGTAAGCGGCGACGCTGCTCTTGTTGAACTCAACGCTTCACGTAATAAACTTAGCGAACTTGCTCTTGACAACAACAATGCGCTCACCAAACTGACAGTTTACCGTAATCGTCTTACCGACCTTAACATTACCGGTACTCCCCTATTGCAAGACCTCAACTGTTCAAACAACCTCTTTGTGGAACTAAGCGTTGCCAATGCCACTCAGCTTAAGACATTGAACTGCCAGGGATGTCACATCGAACAGCTTAACGTAGAAGGCTGCGCCAACCTTAAGAACCTCTATTGCGGTTACAACAAGTTGACCACCATCAATCTATTCGGTGTAGAAAACCTTACTAACTTCAATATTGACGACAACGAGATTTCAAGCATGATTATCTCAGGTCTTCCTTCACTGAGCACATTCATCTGCAGCGACAACCGTATGAACTCACTCGCACTCCGTGACTGCGGCGCTCTTATCGACATCGTTTGCTCCTACAACGACCTTACCACTTTCACAGTTGAGAATTGCCCGCAACTTCAATATGTTGACTGCTGCTACAATGACCTTACCAGCCTGACTCTTTCAAACCAGACTTTCCTACAGCGTCTTATCTGTAACAACAACCAGTTGACAATGTTGGATGTATCATTTGACCAGGCTCTTACCTACATCAACTGCCGTTACAACTACATTACCGACTTCCGTACTATAGGATGTACAAGCTTGTCAATGGTAGCTTGCCAGTGGAACTACTAAACTATCTACCTTCATAAAAGAGAATCGGGGCGCTCACA
>DAAL01000173.1 GCA_001701065.1 Bacteroidales bacterium GP4 | reverse complement strand
GTCCTATGGGTTGGCGCGCATGGTCCCGGAGTCCCATCATGGCTATTGTGTCGTCGATGCGCCGGGACTTTTCACGCGGGGAGATGTCGTTAAGGTTGAGAAGCCCCGCCGATATCACTTCTTCCACGGTGACGGGGAAATGGCTGTCGATGGAGTTTTTCTGAGGCAGATACCCGATGGGGAGCCGTGAAGCTTCAGGCTTGATGCGGTAAGTCACTGTGCCTTTGGTGGGCTTTATCAGCTTCAGGAGTATGCGGAGCAAGGTGGTTTTGCCGCCGCCGTTAGGTCCGGTTATGGCAATGAAGTCGCCCTTGTTGACGGAAAGGCATATGTCGCGCAGGATGATCTTAGAATCGTAGGTCATCCATATGTTTTCGAGACTAATCAGGTTGTTGGTTGGCGATAGCATTTACTATTGACTGCATTTCTTCCTCCCAGTTGTAGTTGAGAGGGTTTATTTCGACTGTATTGGCATTAAAGTGCTCGGCGGCGGTCTGAGCCTGTCGAGAATCGGTGTCCTTCTGGAAGAAGAATATCTTCACGCCGTTCCGGTCAGCTTCATCAAAGATGTGCTGCAACTGCTGTATAGGCACTTCTTTTCCTTCGGGGTTGAACGCTATCTGTTTCAGCCCATAGTCGCGGGCGAAATAGCTCAGAGACGGGTGCCACACTGCAAACGCCGAACCTTTAAAGGGCGACAGCTTGGCTGAAAATTCGTCGTCGATGCTGTCGAGGGTGCCTTTCAGCTTGTGGAAATTCCGTGAATAGAAATCCTTGTTGTCAGGGTCAAGCTCCACGAGCGCGTCGAGCATGTTGCTTGCTATCATCTTGGCATTTTTCACGGAAGTCCATGTGTGGGGGTCGACATCGGCGTGGCTCAATGATGAGGAACCGTGGGAGTGAGTTCCTTCGATGAGGGCTATCCCCCGGGAGTTGTCGAAGATGCGGAGGTCGGGGTTGTTGTTGTGCACCTTATTTATAATAGCGCTTTCAAAAGGGATGTTGCCTATGCGGAAGTAAGCGTCGGAATTTTCGAGGTTCATGAGATGGGACAGCGAGGGGTCGTAAGATTCCGGGTCGGCTGAATTGCTGAGAAGACACTTTACTTCCCACTTGTCGCCCGCCAGCTGTTTCAGCAAAAACTTCTGTGGCTGTATGCTTACGGTGATGGTGGGTTTATGCTCCGCTTTGGGATTACATGACGCGGCTATCCACAGGGCGAAAACTATGGATGCGGCTATAAACGCTATATTTCGGAATCTAAAAACTGTCATATGCCGAAAAAGTATACAAAAGTAATAAATTGTGCTTAAAACTCCAAAATGAACGAAAAATAAGCTTAAATGGGGCTGAAAACCGATAAAAACACATATTTTTTCTAAAAAATGGAATTAAAAGCTGAATAATTTATTTTTATTATGTAAATTTGTTACTAAAATTTAAAAACATAACATCTATTTTTTACAATAAGTTTATGCCAAAAGCTCAATTAGATTCATTGGACTATAAAATTCTCGAGATGTTATCGGAAAACGGTCGTATTCCTTTTCTTGAGATAGCACGCAGTTGTGGTGTGTCGGGCGCAGCCATCCACCAACGTATACAAAAACTTTTGTCTACGAATGTTCTGGAAGGCTGGGAAGCAAATATCAATCCCGAAGCAGTGGGATTCGAGACTTGCGCCTACATAGGATTCTTCCTTAAGGACCCGGCTCAATTCGATGACGTTGTGGAACAGCTGTCGATGATTCCCGAAGTGGTGGAAGTGCATTTCACTACCGGACAGTACGACATGTTCATTAAGCTTTATGCCCGTAACAACGATCATCTATTGCACATCATCCATACCAAGCTGCAGCGTCTGGGACTCGCCCGCACCGAATCATTGATTTCGTTTAAGCAGGTGTTTAAACGTCAGATTCCTGTGTCCGTTTCCCCCGAGGATTAAACAATTTTCGTAAAATAGCTATTTATATACTATACCTATATTATATAGTAACTGCTAAAATACGAAAAAATGGATGATTCGTTGTTGATTAACGCCTTGAGCTGGGCAAGAGAAGCCGGAGCGGTGCACCGCAGATATTTCCGCGGCAGGGAACTTGACATAAAGGCAAAGCTTAATGAAAGCGACATAGTCACGGCTGCCGACAAGGCGGCTGAAAAGCTTGTCATATCCCACATCAGGGAGACCTATCCGGAGCATTCCATCCTGTCGGAAGAGTCGGGGGCTGAGGCCCACGGAAGTCAGTACCGATGGGTGATAGACCCTCTTGACGGCACTACCAATTTCAGCCAGGGACTGCCTCTGTACAGCATCTCTATAGGCATAGAGAAGGATGGCGAGACGGTGGCGGGAGTCGTGTACGATTCTTATCTTGACGAACTGTTCCATGCCGTGAAAGGTGAGGGCGCGTTTCTCAACGGGGAGCCTATAACCGTTTCGGGCAAACAGGTGCTGAATGAGAGCGTTGTAGCCACCGGATTTCCGGTGGACAAGCATCTGACACCCGACAATAACCTTGACAATGTGAGCCGGGTGATGCCTAAAGTGCGCGGACTTCGGCGACTGGGGTCGGCGGCTATGGATTTATGTTATGTTGCCGCCGGATTCCTTGACGGGTACTGGGAGATGAACCTTTATCCCTGGGACGTGTGCGCCGGGCTGTTGATTGTGAAGGAGGCAGGCGGAGAATTTACGCATTTCCGCAATGACCGTAACATATCGGTCGTGGCGGGTACTCCGGCTATCCACAAGGAGCTTGTGGAGCTTCTTTCGGCGGAACCTTTCAAGGGAAGCCGATGAAGCGAGCCTAAAATTGTTGACGATTATAAAAAACAGATAAGACTGATATTCATTAATGGAAAAAATAATATTGACCGGTGACCGCCCTACCGGTAAACTTCATTTAGGGCACTATGTAGGGTCATTGAAGCGTCGCGTGGAGTTACAGAACTCAGGCGATTTTGACAAGATATTTGTGATGATAGCCGATGCCCAGGCATTGACCGACAATGCCGACAATCCAGAAAAGGTGCGTCAAAATATCATTGAGGTGGCTTTGGACTATCTTTCGGTGGGTCTTGACCCGGCTAAAACCACCATATTCATCCAGTCGCAGGTGCCTGAACTTGCCGAACTGGCGTTTTATTACATGAACCTTGTGACTGTGTCGCGCGTGCAGCGCAATCCCACAGTTAAGACTGAGATAAAGATGCGCAACTTCGAGCAGAGCATTCCGGTGGGATTCTTCTGCTATCCGGTGAGCCAGGCTTCGGACATAACAGCATTTAAAGCGACAACTGTTCCTGTGGGCGATGACCAGGCTCCAATGATTGAGCTTACACGCGAAATTGTGAACCGTTTCAACAACGTGTACGGCGAAACCCTTGTGGAGCCGGAGATAATGCTTCCGACCAATGAGGTGTGTATGCGTCTGCCGGGAACTGACGGCAAGGCTAAGATGAGCAAGTCGCTCGGCAACTGTATCTACCTGAGCGATTCGCCCAAGGAAGTTGCGAAGAAGGTGAAGAGCATGTACACTGACCCCGAGCACCTGAATGTGGAGGATCCGGGACACCTTGAAGGAAACTGTCCGTTCATTTACCTGGACGCATTCTGCACCGACGAGCATTTCGCAAAATATCTACCGGAATATAAGAATCTTCAGGAGCTTAAGGACCACTACACCCGCGGCGGTCTCGGCGACGGCACAGTGAAGAAATTCCTTATAAAAGTGCTTGAAGAGGAACTTGAACCTATACGCGAACGTCGCAAGGCGTTTGAACAGAACATCCCGGCTGTTTATGATATTCTGAAGAAGGGCTCCATGGCTGCCAGGGAAGTGGCTGCCGCTACCCTTGAG
>DAAL01000104.1 GCA_001701065.1 Bacteroidales bacterium GP4 | reverse complement strand
TATTTCACTTTACTCACAGGAGTTTCATTTCCAAAAAGATAGGAGGGTTCATAGCCGCCGTAATCCACCACAATCTTCTCAAACACCACTCCGGGGTCAAGAGGCGACAATGTAAGGGTGTGCAGTCCGTCGGCTTTGCGGTCGACCGACATAGGCACAGTCTTTTCCACCACACGCCGGGCAACAGTGGGATAGAACACCGAGTAGATGTTCTCGGGAGCTTCATTCAGGTTATGGTTGAAATTGACCGTGACAGGCTCTGTTCCGTCCATGCTCACAGTGTAACGGTGTCCGTCAAGATTGCTGAAAGCAAGCGTTGACTTGGTTACGACATGCACAGTGACGTTGCTTACAGTGTCAGGAAGCTCAAACTTATAGGTTATAGCAGCACCGTCGGGATTCTTGCCGTAAGGCATCACTGCGACACCGCTCAAGGTCCTTCCCATATAAGGTATTTCAGTCCATGAGCCGTAAGAGCCGTCAACGGCACTGAAATAGTGGGCAGCCTCCATGCTCACAGAGCCATCGCCTGCCTCGAAGACAAAGTTGCCGGGAGCGGCATTCTCCACAATTTTAACTTCAGGCATCACATCGGCAGGAAAATTGTCGTTCCACTGGGTGTAGCTGATGTGTTTCTGAGTCATCATGCCGTCCCATTTTCCATCAGCCATAATCTTATTGTACTCGTGCATCAGCACCGAGTCACGCTTGAAGCACTCTTCCACTCGTTTAGCCCAAAGGTTTGCCTCCGGATTGCCACGGCGTGCAAGTTCATGGTTCATAGCCTGACTGTAGTACATGTCACACACATTTCCCATAGCCTGGACAGGGAACAGAATCAACTCACGGTAAGCGTCACGGTACTCCTCGGGAAGCGAGATATACTGCCTTAACGCTTCAGCTTCAAGCCTCATGTATTCGTCGACCACTTGTTTCCATTCACCGTTGTTAAGATTGTAAGTGGATGCATCAAGCATCTCGGAGGTGACACGTCCATTGTATTTGGAATACAGATTGAGTATTCTTGCAGCTTCATCGGCATTTTTTTCGCCAAACTGCTGCGCGCAGAAATCGCGGGTGTGTTCAAGAATGGTGTTTTCGTTGTATTCTTTAGGGTTCCAAGCCATGTCGAGGAACAGGGTTATAGGATACTCCATAGGCTTAAGGTCACCCACATTGAGAATCCATAAACGGTCCACGCCATAATCATAGGTAAGCGACAGTTGCTCCCACATGTTCTGAATGGGTGTCACATTTATCCACTTGGAATTGCGCGGAGCTCCCACATAATCCACGTGGTAATACATGCCCCAGCCGCCCGGATGCTTGCGTTCCTTCTCGTTGGGCAAACGTCGCACATTGCCCCAGTTGTCGTCACAAAGCAGATAAGTGACATCATCGGGAGCACGCATTCCTTTGTCGTAGTAATCAAGCACTTCCTTATATAGCGCCCACACCTGCGGAGTTTCCGAAGCTTTCTTTCCTGTGGTCTTTTCGATTATGCGTCGCTGGTTCTTTACGATGTTTCGGAGCAGGTCCACATTAGCGTCCTCACTCATTGCCTCGTCACCGTCGCCGCGCATACCGATAGTAATCACATCCTCGGTGTCTTTAGCACGCTCCATCCCTTCTTTAAAGAAATTGTCCAGTGATTTCTTATTGGATGCGTAGTCCCACTTGCCGTATTTCTTGCGGTTGCGGGCATATTCCTGATGGTTACGTGCCATAGGCTCATGATGGGAAGTTCCCATTATCAGTCCCATCTCATCAGCGGTCTTGCTGTTGAGAGGATCATCAGCATAAAAAGCCCATCCCCACATTGCCGGCCATAGGAAATTACCGCGCAGACGCAGAATCAGTTCCCCCACTCTTTCATAGAAATTATGGTCACCGTAATTCGTGCCATAGGTGTTCTTAACCCATGAAGTAAGGCACGGAGCTTCATCGTTAAGGAAAATTCCGCGGTATCTTACCGCCGGCTCGCCGTTGGTATACTTTCCAGGCGCAATAGAAAGGTCACTTCTCTTCTCCACAGGCACATCAGCCCAATCGTACCATGGCGACACGCCTATCTGTTCCGACAGTTCATAAGCACCGTATGCGGCACCTCTACGGTCGCTTCCGGCAACAACCCATGCCTCCTCCACTCCGGGAAACGGGTTCTTTACCAAGGTCATGACATAAGTTTCACGCTTGCCTTTCAATTCTGAATCATCAAGTTTGCCGCTTTTAACAAGGTCCTTTATCCAGCGGCTTGATTCGGAGCCTATAACTATGACACGCTCACCGGCAGGAGCATTTATTACGGCGGCAGAATCGCCGGTGACTCTCGCAAAGTCGCCCGACAGATTACGCACAGCTATCTTCACTGCTGTATTGTCGGTCGAGTCCACGAGAATTGGAGTAGCGGCACCGTCCTTAACAAGGGTGAAGTTGCCTGGAACTAAAGAATGGGAAGTTATGCCCTTATGGTCTATAGCCATAGCCGGTATCGACATGAGTCCTCCGGCAAGACACATTATTCCAAACTTGAAATGTGATTGAAGGTTAAATTTCATAAAATTGTTATTTTTGTAGTTCAATTAACTACTGCTGAAATCAATTCAGAACAGTTTTTTACAAAATTAATCAATTATCCCCCAATAAAAAAATGCCGCATCCCTTTTTTCAGAAGAATATTACAAGAGCCCAAACTGCGCAAGACGTTCTTCGCTTTCGGCAGGACTTTCCTTAACGGTTCCGATGATAAGTTCAACATCGTATTCGTCAATTTCACCCAAATAATTCCAGTCTTTGAACTTTTGCGGATAGGCAACCTTTAACCGAACACAATCCACAAAAGAATCATATCGGAGGAAAGGATACTTTGATTGCTTTATAGGCATGTGATACATTTTAAGGTGGGCAGGAAGGTTCTTGTTAATATGGGAATTTATAATGACACCTCCATATACAACTCCATTGGAGTCAAATCCAAGCACTATGAAATATTTATCTCTTGAAGTGTCTCCAGCCTTTGGAATGATTCCATTTGCTTGAGTCATCGTCATTTCATAGACATCACCGACTTTGACGGTACGAGAAGCCAGTTGCGAAAGCTCTTTCTCATTTAGAGCATCGGAAATCTTTATCAT
>DAAL01000169.1:534-2736 GCA_001701065.1 Bacteroidales bacterium GP4 | reverse complement strand
TGTAAGGAAAGGAGATTGTCCTGTGAAGGACAATCTCCTTAATGTTTAAACAATTTCTAAATTCGTTTTATTTCTTTGCTTTGAGCTTCTCAAGCTGACGGTCGATGGCTTCAAGTGCCAAGTCCACAGCTTCCTCAAATGTGTTGGCGATTTTTGAAGCAAACACATCGTCCTGTTGAGGAACTACAATCTTGATGGCTGCTTCCTTGTTCATTGCCGTTTCGGGTTTTACCACTTTAAGAGTCACGTCGGCATTGGTTATTGCCTCGTTGTGCCGTGCAAGACGGTTGATTTTCTTCACAATAAACTCTTCGAGTTTCGCAGTAGCGTCAAAATGGATTGCTTTAATGTTAATTTCCATGATTTCCTCCTTTCTTTAGGGCACGAGGATGTGCCATTTTGTAATTTTGTTGAAGTTCACGATAAGATATATGTGTATATATCTGAGTAGTTGCAAGTGATTGATGTCCGAGGAGCTGTTGCACCGAGTAGAGGTCGGCGCCGTTGTTGAGCATGTCGGTGGCAAATGAGTGCCGCAGCACGTGGGGGCTTTGGTGAGAGGCTATTGTTTTCCCTTCAAGAGCTTTATGGACCACATTGTATATGAGCTTCCGGTACAGAGGATCGCCGGTGGGCTTGACAAAAAATTCGATAGAATTATTTGCGGGCACTATATCGTCACGAAGTTTTCTGTAGGTTGTAATCATATCGTTCAACTCTTCCCCGAAAGGGATTATTCTTTCTTTATTACGCTTTCCGAGTACTTTTAGTTCATGGGAATGTTGATTGACATCGGAGTCCTTTAGCGTCATTACTTCAGAGCATCGCAGCCCCGTGGAGTATATCATGAGCACAATGAGGCGGTCGCGTACCTCCACGAAGTCGTCCATGTCGATTGACTCGTTAAGCACAGCCTGTGTTTCAGCCTGGCGGGCATACACCGGCAGAGAATGGTGCAGTTTGGCAAGCGTCAATGACGCCGCGGGGTTATGCTTCGCGCCCTTATACCGCATCATGTAGTTGTAAAGCGCGCGAAGTGACTGCACTTTGCGCCTGATGGTGACGGGAGAGCATCCTTCCTTGGCAAGATGCGCTACCCACAGGCGAAGGTCATTGGTGGAAACATCGTCGGTGACAAGCGACTCAGGATGACCTCCGGTCATGAAATCAGCCCACTGGGACAGGTCACGTTTATAAGCAGAAACGGTGTGGGATGAATAATTCATCTCACACCGTATATATGTTAAGAAAGAGTTAATCATAAGTGCTAATAAACGTTTAGACGATTACCCGTTAGTCGAGTATTCGCATCACGAATTTAACACTTTCTTATGATTCTACCAAATAAAATCTAAAAAATATTATTAATCTTCTACAAGACGAAGCTTTTGCACGTAAACCGCCTTCATCATTTTCTTGCGGTTAGTGATACTGGGTTTCTCAAAAGCTTGACGGCTACGGAGTTCTTTTACGATACCGGTTTTTTCAAACTTTCTTTTAAACTTCTTCAAAGCTTTTTCAATGTTTTCGCCTTCTTTGACTTGTACGATTATCATTTTTTTTATTTTGGGTTTTTAATTATTTGATATTTCTAATTTTGCGCGACAAAATTACACATACTTTTTGACATGGCAAAAATTTCGGGTGAAAAAATGTGCTTATGTCGATTTATTTCTCGTTTGTAGGCTCGGGTGTCACACCTGCGAGGTCAGGATCGATCATGATTCTGCCGCAGTATTCGCACACAATGACCTTTTTGTGCATCTTGATTTCCATCTGTTTCTGAGGCGGGATGCGGTTGAAGCAGCCGCCGCAGGCGTTACGCTGGATGTAGACAATGCCAAGACCGTTGCGGGCATTTTCACGGATGCGCTTGAAAGCTTTGAGTGTGCGCTCGTCGATGCGCTGTTCGATGTCCTTAGCCTGAACTCTAAGACGTTCTTCATCCTGACGGGTTTCCGATACTATCTCGTTCAGCTCCGACTTCTTTTCGCTGAGCACATGCTCGCTGTCATGAAGCTTTTCTTCAGTCATGGCTATGTCGGCAGCCTTCTTGTCAAGTGCGCGTGCGTACTCGTTAAGATGTTTTTCGCAAAGCTCTATTTCGAGTGTCTGGAACTCAATCTCTTTGGTAAGGAGGTCAAACTCACGGTTGTTTCTTACGTTGTCAAGTTGCTCTTTGTAACGGGCTATTTTAGCTTG
>DAAL01000169.1:262-426 GCA_001701065.1 Bacteroidales bacterium GP4 | reverse complement strand
TCTTTTACCTCAAGAGGAAGTTCACCGCGGATTGTTCGGATACGGTCGATTTCGCTCAATGTGGTTTGCAGTTCATAGAGCGATTTTAGACGTTGCTCCACAGAGAGAGCTTCATTTTTGTTCTTGTCAGTAGCCATTTGCTTACAAGTAATTTATCGGATTTT
>DAAL01000169.1:0-226 GCA_001701065.1 Bacteroidales bacterium GP4 | reverse complement strand
TGCAAAGTTAGGAAATTTTTCGCTAAGTAAGTGATAAAAAATGTGTTTTGTGCACTTTTCGCTCTCATAATGTCCTATATCGATGAGAAAAATGTCATCAACGTAGTCCAAAAAGTAATTTAGCTTAGTGTCGGATGTAATATACGCCTGCGCACCCATGGCTATAGCCGAGGTGATGAACTCGGCTCCGGCTCCTCCGCATAACGCCACGGTGGATATTTTTTCC
>DAAL01000199.1 GCA_001701065.1 Bacteroidales bacterium GP4 | reverse complement strand
CACTCCCCACCGCCGTGCTTCGTAGCTTGCCGCCGCCACCACACCTCGCCTTTCGGCATGTCCCACCGCCACCGGTCGCCCTTTCAACGCCGGATTGTCACGCTGCTCCACCGATGCGTAGAAGGCATCCATGTCGATATGTATGATTTTGCGGAGGTTCATAATGTGTGCGCAAATTTACAGTTTCTTGGATAAAATGAACGTTTAAAAAGGGTTAATATGGTGAATTTTGACAATTATTTTTCCTAAATTGCAGCATTTGCAGTAACTTTGGTGTCAGAATTAAGGAATGGAAGGACTATTATACATAATGATAAGAGGAGTGGCGATTGGAGTCCTTGTGTCAGCACCTATGGGCCCTATAGGGATGCTGTGCATCCAACGGACACTCAACAAAGGACGTTTGCCTGCTTTCTTTACAGGAGTAGGAGCTGCCTTGAGCGACCTTATCTATTGCCTTCTCACGGGGTTGTGCATGTCGTTCATCACTGACTTTGTGGAGACAAATCAGCTGATACTACAGATACTTGGTTCGATTGTGCTCATGGGGTTTGCCATAATCCTTCTGCGGAAAAATCCGGCACGCTCCCTGTCCACCCCCACGGAATCGCCCAACACTTTCTGGAAGGATTTCGGCTCGGGATTTATACTCACGTTCTCCAATCCTCTTATACTCTTCTTCATAATAGGTCTTTTCGCCCGGTTCAATTTCCTGTTGCCGGAATTTAAATATTACCATTATTTTTCCGGTTATGTGAGCATCTTTGCCGGCGCGTTGCTGTGGTGGTTCACAATCACTTACTTTGTGGATAAGGTGCGGAGCCACTTCAATGTGCGCTCATTGTGGCTCATCAACAGGATTATCGGAAGCATATTGATGATTATGGCTCTTGTGGGGCTTATTATGGGAGTTAAAGACTACATACTTATTACTGAATAATGAAAAATAATCAAATAAAAGTTCCTTATGTGGAGGACAGCATCATAGAGGATGCTGCCGACATCTCTTATATTATAGAGGAAACAGGCACACGCAACACTATCGACTCGCTCAACTGGGAGAAATACCGGTATCATCCGCTCACTACGTTCTCAATGGCGCACTCGGAGAAGTATCTTTATGTGGACTTCTTCGTGCGGTGCAACTATCTGCGCGGATTCTACGACAAGACCAACTCGCCTGTCGAGGAGGATTCTTGTGTGGCTATATATCTGCAGCGAGGCGACTCCGACGAATACTACGCCCTGAGCTTTAACTGCATTGGCACCGTGAAGGGCGAGATAGTACACGGCGACGGGTCGCGTGAACTGATGCAGCCTGAATCGCTTGACACCATAATGAGGGTGTGTTCCGTGGGCAATAGACCTTTCCGAGAACTGGAAGGGCTGTTTTCATGGAATGTGGCGGTGAGAATCCCTCTGGAGCTTCTCGGTATAGAAGTGCCGGTGGTTACTCCGCTTGTGCTGAAAGGCAACTTCTATAAGTGTGCGGCAAGCACTTCGCAGTCCCATTACCTGAGTTGGTGTCCGGTAGACACAGCCGAACCTGATTTTTATCGTCCCGAATCGTTCGGCACCATTGTATTGGAATAGTAATTACATTATATACAAAGCAAGTTTTATGAAACGAATTTATGTTATCATTTTGGGCTTAGTGCTCGCTATAGGAGTAAATGTGCAGGCGCAGTCATTTGACCTGCAATCTATATTAAAAGGTGTTCAATCCAAGACCGGCAACGGTTCCGATGCCATAGGGTCAGTGCTCGGACAGATTCTCGGCACAAAAAAAGTGTCGCCTGCCGACCTTGTAGGCACATGGAAGTACACTGCTCCCGCAGTGGCGTTTGAAAGCGACAACTTCCTGCAGAAAGCAGGCGGTGCCGCAGCGTCAGCCACTATTGAGAACAAACTCAGTCCTTACTACACACGTGCCGGACTTCAGAAACTGGTGCTTACCGTGCAGGCTGACAGCACATTCACCATGCAGATAGGGCGCGGCTCACTGTCGGGAACCATTACCTCAGGCGAGGAGGAAGGGTATCTGGTGTTCAACTTCACGGCCTTGAAGAAGGTGAAAGTGGGTAGCGTGCGCACCGGAGTGCAGCTTGCCGGCAACAACCTGTCGCTTACTTTTGACATATCCAAGCTCATGACCGTGGTGAACACTATAGCCAAAGTGTCAGGCAACTCCACTATATCGGGCGTGAACAAACTGCTGCAGTCCTATGACGGTATGCAGGCGGGATTCAAACTCGCAAGACAGCCTAAATAAGTGACCCGGAAGTGCCGATTGGATAGGTAAAATCATAAAAATCAGCTTAACATTTCAGTTTATTGGCTTATTTTCGTAAATTTGCTAAAATTTTAAGAAAGCTCAAAAAGACAGCTCTAATGAAGAAGAAATTCAACGAATACAATAGCTTTAATCTTTCCGAAATCAACCGGGAGGTACTTGAAAAATGGAATAAGGATTCGCTTTTTGAACAAACAGTGAAAGCCCGTGAAGGTCATCCTTCATTCGTGTTCTACGAAGGTCCTCCTTCGGCTAACGGTATGCCAGGCATACACCATGTGCTTGCGCGTACAATCAAGGACATATTCTGCCGCTACAAGACCATGAAGGGTTTTCATGTCAAGAGAAAAGCGGGATGGGACACCCACGGACTCCCTGTGGAGCTTGGCGTGGAAAAGACCCTCGGCATAACCAAGGAAGATATAGGCAAGAAAATTTCGGTGGATGACTACAATGCTGCTTGCCGGCGCGAAGTGATGAAGTACACCAAGGAATGGGAGAACCTCACCAATTCCATGGGCTACTGGGTCAACATGAACGATCCTTATATCACTTACGATAACCGCTACATCGAATCGGTGTGGTGGCTGCTCTCACAGCTTCATAAGAAAGGCTATCTTTACAAGGGCTACACCATCCAGCCTTATTCGCCTGCCGCCGGAACCGGACTGTCGAGCCACGAGCTTAACCAGCCGGGATGCTACCGTGACGTGAAGGACACCACGGTCACCGCATTGTTCCGCATCAAGGATGCCGGCGCTGAACTGTCGGAGTGGGGAACACCATGTTTCCTCGCCTGGACCACAACCCCCTGGACTTTGCCGTCCAACACTGCGTTGTGTGTGGGTCCGAAGTTCGAGTATGTCGCAGTGCGCACTTTCAATCCTTACAACGGCGAAAAAATCACAGCGATACTCGCAAAAGAACGTTTCAACGCTTATTTCAAGCCGGAAGGGGCTGAAGCCTCGATGGACGAATATAAGCACGGCGACAAAGTGATGCCTTACCGCATCATAGCCACTTACACCGGCGAACAGCTTGTGGGAATGAAGTACCACCAGCTCATGCCGTGGGTGAAGCCGTGCGAGAAGCTTACACCCAATTCACCCGGTTATGTCGCTGACTATGCGGCGCGATTCCCGGAGAAGGTGTTCAGCGTGGGGAAAGATACATTTGTGGAACTTGCCGATGAGGCGTTCCGTGTAATCCCCGGCGACTATGTGACCACCGAGGACGGTGCCGGAATCGTGCACATCGCGCCTACATTCGGTGCCGATGACGCGAAAGTGGCAAAACTTGCCGGTGTGCCGTCGCTTTTCATCATCAACCGCCGCGGCGAAACCCGTCCGATGGTGGACTTGACCGGTAAATACTACACTCTCGATGAGTGCGCGCCTGAATTTGTGGAACACTGCGTGAACGTGGAGGCTTATTCCCGTCATGCCGGCGACTTCGTGAAGAATGCCTATGATCCACGCTTCAATGTGGACGGCAGATACGATGAGAAAGCCGCCGAGAAGAGTGAGGACCTTAATGTGGTCATAGCTCTTGAGATGAAGCAGAACGGCGAAGCGTTCCGCATCGAGAAGCATGTGCACAATTATCCCCACTGCTGGCGTACTGACAAGCCGGTGCTTTACTATCCGCTCGACAGCTGGTTTATCCGCACTACGGCTGCCCGTGATACACTTATCGCCAACAACGAGACTATAAAGTGGAAACCGCAGTCCACAGGCAGCGGACGATTCGGCAAATGGCTGGAGAATCTTCAGGACTGGAACTTGTCGCGTAGCCGTTACTGGGGTACTCCCTTGCCAATATGGCGCACTGAGGACGGCACGGAAGAACTGTGTATCGACAGTGTCGAGTCGCTTTACAACGAGATAGAAAAATCAGTGGCTGCCGGAGTCATGGCCTCCAATCCTTATAAGGACAAAGGATTTGTGCCGGGCGACTACAGCCGTGAGAATTACGATAAAATCGACCTTCACCGTCCTTATGTGGACGATATAGTGCTCGTGTCGGAATCAGGAAAACCGATGCGCCGTGAGCTTGACCTGATTGATGTGTGGTTCGATTCAGGAGCCATGCCTTACGCTCAGATTCACTATCCATTTGAGAACAAGGAAGGTCTTGAGTCAGGCGAGTTGTTCCCTGCCGACTTCATAGCCGAAGGCGTTGACCAGACACGCGGATGGTTCTATACGCTCCATGCGATAGCCGGAATGGTGTTTGACTCGGTGGCTTATAAGGCTGTCGTGTCCAACGGTCTTGTCCTTGACCGCTTCGGCAACAAGATGTCAAAACGTCTCGGCAATGCAGTGAATCCTTTCGAGGCGATTGCTGAATTCGGATCTGACCCGCTGCGCTGGTACATGATTGCCAATTCATCGCCATGGGATAACTTGAAATATGATCCCGAAGGTGTGAAGGAAACAGCAAGAAAGCTATTTGCGACACTCTATAATACATATTCGTTCTTTGCGCTTTACGCCAATGTGGACGGATTCGACAATTCGCAGCCGCAGATTCCGGTTGCGGAGCGTCCCGAAATCGACCGCTGGATTCTATCGCTTCTGAACACTCTTATCCGTGAGGTGGACGATGCGCTGGAGGATTACGAGCCCACTAAGGCAGCCCGTGCCATAAACACATTTGTCAACGACAATCTGAGCAACTGGTACGTGCGCCTCAACCGTAAACGTTTCTGGGGGGGTACTATGGACGCTGACAAGCTTGCCGCTTACCAGACTTTGTACACCTGCCTTGAGACAGTGGCTCTTCTTATCGCGCCCATCTCGCCGTTCTTTGCCGACCGTCTTTACACTGACCTCACTTCGGTGACCAAGGGCTGTGACTCTTCGGTGCACTTGGCTTCGTTCCCGGTGGCAGGCGAGTCCGACGCTGTGCTTGAAGAGCGCATGAAGATGGCGCAGGACATCACTTCGATGGTGCTTGCTTTGCGCCGTAAGGTGAACATGAAAGTGCGTCAACCGCTGTCCACGCTCATGATTCCGGTGCTTGACGAACATCAGAAGGAAACCATTGAGTCAGTGGCTAACCTCATCCTAAGCGAAGTGAATGTCAAGGACATTAAGTTTGTGAAAAATGAGGACGGTGTGCTTGTGAAGCGTGTTAAGCCTGACTTCAAGAAACTCGGTCCGAAATTCGGAAAGAACATGAAGACTCTTGCCGCACGCATCGGCGCTATGACTCAGGCTGAGATTTCCGAGCTTGAAAAGAACGGTGCGATAACCTTCGAGTTTGACGGCGCGCCGGCTGAAGTGGTGCTTGGCGACGTGGAAGTGATTTCGGAGGATATTCCCGGATGGCAGGTTGCCAACGACGGAAACCTAACTGTTGCGCTTGACGTGACATTGACCGATGCCTTGCGCAAGGAAGGTATAGCGCGAGACATTGTCAACCGCGTGCAGAACATCCGCAAAGGACGTGACTATGACATCGTGGACAAGATTACGCTTAAGTTCCAACCCAATGCCGAGACTGATGCCGCAATAGCTGAATTCAGTGATTACATAGCCAAGCAGGTGCTTGCCACATCGGTGGAAATCGCTGAAATACCGGCTGATGCCGAAGTGGAAGTCCTCGACCTGGACGGCGTGGAAGTAAAAGCCCTAATAGAATTAAAAAAATAAAAGATATGGCTGAAAAGACCCGGTATTCCGACGAAGAGCTGCAGGAATTCAAAGAGTTGATTCTGAAAAAACTTGAGAATGCTCAGGTTGAGTATGAACTGCTGAAAGCCAATGTGATAAACAGTGACGGCAATGACACCGCCGACACTTCGCCTACATTTAAAGTCCTTGAAGAAGGCGCAAGCACTCTCAGCAAGGAGGAGGCGGGGCACTTGGCGCAACGCCAGATGAAGTTTATACAGCATCTTCAGGCGGCTTTGGTCAGAATAGAGAACAAAACCTACGGTATATGCCGCAAGACAGGCAAGTTGATTCCTAAGGAGCGGCTGCTTGTGGTGCCTCACGCCACTTTGAGCGTGGAAGCTAAGGAACAGGACAACCGTAAGGCATAAAATACTTTTTTCGGATGAAACTTTCTAAAGGATGGCTTGCCGCTATAGTCATTGTCCTTGTTCTCATTGTGGACCAGGTTGTGAAAATCTGGGTCAAGACCCACATGTATCTCGGCGAGGACATTGTGATTGCCAAGTGGTTCCACATCTATTTTATTGAAAATAACGGCATGGCGTTTGGGATGGAGCTTGGAAGCAAGCTGTTCCTCACTCTGTTCCGCATAGTCGTGGTGGGTTTTGTGATATACTACATCTGCAAAATCAAGGATAATCCGGCGTTCAAGACCGGGTACTTGGTGTGTTGTGCCCTCATTACAGCCGGGGCTGCGGGCAACATCTTCGACTCGGTGTTCTATGGATTGATTTTCAACAATCCTTATCCGCCCGAGGTCGCCACCATGTTCCCGCCCGAAGGGGGCTATGCTCCAGTATTCTACGGTAAGGTGGTCGACATGCTGTTTTTCCCGTTGTTCAGCTTCTACTGGCCTTCATGGATGCCTTTTGTGGGCGGAGAATACTTCCTGTTTTTCCATCCGGTGTTCAATATAGCCGATGCTGCCATATCGGTGGGTATGTTGGTGCTGATTATTTTCTATTCGCGCTGCATTTCTCTTCCAATTAAGCCGCAGCAGTCCTCGGAGGACAATGGCGTAACTGAAAAGTGACTCTATGCCGTCGATGAGATATTTGTTTCAAGTAGTTGGATTAATCGTCCTGTCATGCTTTTTCTCGGGATGTGACGACACGCCGGAGTATGTGATCAAGCAGGACGACATGGTGAATCTGCTTGTCGACCTGCACAAGGGCGAGGGCGTTGTTGACATCAACCATGGCGCTTACCGTAACGACTCGGTGAAAAGGGTTCTCAAACAGTCCATCTATGCGCGTCATGGTGTGACATCGGAGCAGGTGGACACTTCGCTTGTGTGGTACGGGCATCATCTTGAAAAGTACATCGAGATTTACGATAAAGTCATCGAGCGTCTTGAGGCGCAGCTTAAGGATGCTGATGTGCTTGCTGCCGGTGAGAAACTGCAGGTGTCGATAGCCGGTGACTCGGTAAATGTGTGGTCTGACAAAGAATTTTATAAGTTTTTCGACAAATCACCGTCCAATTACCTCAAATTCTCGTACAAGAAGGATGAAAACTGGGACAAAGGCGATATTTACACATGGAATATGTATCTGCGTAACCGCCGGTCGTCAGTGTTGCTGACCATGGTGGCTGACTACACTGACGGAACTTCCGACTATGCCTATCGGGTATTTTCGCAGGACGGTTGGGTCAATATGTCGCTACCGGTTGATACTGCAAAGACTGCGCGCACAGTCTACGGCATCATTTCGANNCGGAACCGCAGCCGGGAGAGGTGATGTATCTTGACAGTATATCGCTTGTCAGAAGTCGTTTTTCCAATGCGCAGTATTTCCGTAACAGCGTAAAGACATTCACCAACGGCAAGAAGGAGAAGAAAGAGACTGCTGATTCTGTCGCCGCCGGATCGTCACTTAACAATGCGTCGGCACTCGCTCCGCATGAGAAGCTTGCGGGACTCCCCACCGATTCTCTGTCGCGCCGGGAAGCGCAGCGTCGTAAAATCTCATCCCGGTCACGATGACAAAACGTTTTCTTGCCCATGCGGCNNNNCGACCGCCGTGCTTGTAAAAATGCCTTTGTGGAGATTTCCGGTGATGAGGTCATGGTGTCGCCGTTTGAGTGCGAAACCCACTCCACGGTGTTCGTCCCCGGAATAATGTATATAATAAAGGGTGAACTTAGCGACTGTGAGCGCAATGACCTTGCGGCGCAAGTAAAGGCATCAGGCTCCGTGGATAATGCTCTTACAGTACTCCTGGACTACGATTCTGCCCGCAGCATCGATGTTTGGGGTGACGTGCGTTACTATATATTCTCCCTATAAACATCATTTTGCTAATCCATTGAAGGATGGATTGTGTTATATATTAAATCAAAACTATATTATTATGCGACGGATTCTATTTATTTGTAGTATTGTGATGCTTGCTCTCGCTTCATCATGTGTGTCCACTGCCAATCTCACTCCGGAACAGCGTGCCGCCAAGGAAGCGGAGAAGCGTGCCGAGGCGATAGCTGATTCATTGCAGTTTGTGAAAGCGGTTTCCGGACTGGAGTCCATGGACTTTGTGCTTGAAGCTGACAAGCTTGTGTTTAAGCGCGGTAAGATAGCCTATGTCAACACTGCCACCAACTTTATCAGTGCGTCCAACGGCAGGGCTGTGGTGCAAGTGGCTCCCTATAATGGCGGAGGTCCCAACGGAGTAGGGGGTATCACCGTGGAAGGCTCTGTTACCAATGTCGATTACAAGACTGATAAAAGGGGGAATGCCCTGTTGCAGATGAATGTGACCGGTGTGGGCGTGTCGGCTACTGTCAGCATAACCTTGTACAAAGGAAGCAACGAAGCTTCGGCTGTCATTACACCCAACTTCAACTCCAACCGCATAACCCTTGAAGGACAGATATGGCGCACATCCGAAAGCGCCGTCTTCAAAGGTCGCTCACTGTAGCATCAGTCTATCAGGTTTACTCTATCACGGAGCATGGCACACTGTCATGCTCCGTCGCTATATTA
>DAAL01000224.1 GCA_001701065.1 Bacteroidales bacterium GP4 | reverse complement strand
GCACAAGGTCAGCCACCACCGACTCGTTCTCCACCTCGCTTATTCCTATTATGGCAGGGCCCATGGGAGTTTCGGGCGTAACCATCGAGGTTATGGCACGGGCGAGATTATTCATCTTCTTCCAGTACTTCTCGCCGTTCCACATTTTCAGTCCTTCCGGCGAAAATTCCAGGTCGTACCTTCCATTGTTGTTGATAGTGTCAAAAAGATTCTCGACATTATAAAATGCCACCCCCGCCACGATATACTTTTTATCGTTATCCCGGGCATAGATATTAATCAAGCCCATCATGGCGACTAAAATAAAAACGGATATTTTTTTCATTACAAGAGTTATTTTAGGCGTAAAATTAACGATTTTCCCGCAAATTTCCTCATTCTTGCGCCATTATTCCCACAAAAATGCCGCTTTATATACATTAATAATATAAGAAAACAACTTTTTATTCTTAGAAACTGTCTAAAATTTGTACCTTTGCAGTCTAAATAAGAAACAATGAAAATATTAATCATCAACGGTCCCAACCTGAATCTCCTCGGGGTCAGAGAACCCGGAGTCTACGGCAGCGAAGGCTTCGACAGCTACTACAAAAGTTTATGCGCCAAATATCCCGACATCGAGCTGTCCTATTTTCAAAGCAACCACGAAGGCTCAATCATTGATTGCCTCCACGAAAACGGATTTGGGAAGGTGGACGGAATAGTGCTCAACGCAGGAGCCTACACCCACACCTCAATAGCAATAGCCGATGCCATCTCATCCATAAAAGCCCCGGTGGTGGAAGTGCACATAAGCAATGTGCATAAACGTGAGGAATTCCGCCACACATCCATACTGTCACGTGTGTGCCGAGGCGTAATCCTCGGATTCGGGCTCGACAGCTACCGTCTGGCAATAGAATCGTTCAGGTGATTTAAGATAAATAAAGATAGTTGGCTCAAAAAACTCATAATGAAAAAATTCACTAAAATTGTTGCTACAATATCGGATAAGCGATGCGATATACCGTTTCTCAAAGCGCTTTGGGACAACGGGATGAACGTCGTGAGAATGAACTCAGCCCACCTTGACATAGAAGGCTTCACAAGAATAGTGGAGAATGTGCGCCAGGTCGATGACCGCCTTGCCATACTCATGGACACCAAAGGTCCGGAAATACGCACAACAAAGAACGAAGGCGACAAAACCATATCATTCCGACTTGACGACAGAGTGATATTCGTGGGCGACCCCAACGGCACCACCACCCACTCAAGAATATGCCTTTCCTACCCCGACATAGCAAAGGACGTGCGTCCCGGAGTACACTTCTTAATCGACGACGGCGAAATTGACTTTCTCGTCACCGAGATAGACGGCGACGCAATACTTGCCGTGGCGCAAAACGCAGGCGAGCTTGGTTCAAGAAAGAGCGTCAACATTCCCGGCATAAAAATAGCCCTTCCCTCACTCACCGAGCGTGACCGCAGGAACATCAACTATGCGATTGACCTCGGAGTGGACTTCATCGCCCACTCTTTCGTGCGCACAGCCCAGGACGTTAGGGACATCAAAGAGATTCTGGAAAGCCGAGGGAGCACAATCCAAATCATATCGAAGATAGAGAACCAGGAAGGCGTGGACAACATCGATGAAATCCTCGACGAGTCCTACGGCATCATGATAGCCCGAGGCGACCTCGGAATCGAAGTCCCGGCGGAGAGAATACCGGTGATTCAGAGCCAACTTATACAAAAGTGCATCATGAAGCACAAACCGGTAATCGTTGCCACTCAGATGCTTCATTCGATGATAGAAAATCCGCGCCCCACCCGCGCCGAAGTAAGCGACATAGCCAATGCAGTCAACCAGCACACCGACGCTCTCATGCTCAGCGGCGAAACCGCCTACGGAAAATACCCCGTGGAAGCAGTCACCACAATGACCCGCGTGGCAGCCGAAGTGGAAAAATCGCTCAGCAACACCCGCTTCGTGCCCACTATAGAGCCTGACGTGACCTCATTCCTGTCCCGTCAAGCCGTGGCATCATCGGCAATACTCGGCACCCGCGCAATCCTCACCGACAGCTACACAGGCCGCACGGCACGTTACATATCGTCATACCGAGGGTCCTACCCCACCCTCGCCATATGCTACCACGCCCATGTGGTACGCCTTCTCGCCCTATCCTACGGAGTAAAAGCGATATTCCAAAAACGCATGAGCTCCTCACGGAAATACCTCCAGAATGCGCTCCAGCACCTCATCCGCGACGGGCATCTCACCGAAAAGGATCTCATAGCCTATTTAGGAGGGTCTTACGGCGAAGGTCACGGCACATCGTTCCTGGAGATAAATACCGTAAGAGCGATTATGGACAACTTCGAAAGCTACAATCTTCCCAACTTAGAAGATACCGCAGAATGCAATTAGAACTCGAAAATTACATATTGTCGCACATCGATCCCGAACCGGAACATCTGAAACGCCTTAACCGCGACACACATGTGGAGTGCCTTTACTCCAACATGTGCTCGGGGCATCTTCAAGGAAGGCTTCTGAAGATGTTCGCGCGGATGATAAAGCCCCGGCGCATTCTTGAACTCGGCACTTTCACCGGCTATTCGGCGTTGTGCATGGCTGAAGGAGCCGAAGAAGGCGCAATCCTCGACACCATCGAAATCAACGACGAGCTTGAGGACTTCATACGCCGCCACTTTGTTCCGCCCTACGACGAGATGATACGTCTCCACATAGGCGATGCCCGCAAGGTGCTTGAGGACATCGACGCGCAATGGGACATGGTGTTCATCGATGCCAACAAGCGCAACTACCTCGACTACTACAAGATGGTGCTCCCCCACATGAGGCCCGGAGGATTCATCATAGCCGACAACACATTGTGGTACGGCAAAGTCACCGACGCTTCAGCCCACGACGCGCAGACCGCCGGAATCAACGAATTCAATGATTTCGTGGCATCGGACACCCGAGTAGAGAAAGTGATGATACCTTTACGCGACGGACTTACGATAATATACAAGAAGCCCTGACTTGCAAAGAACGCAAAAGGTGTGTAACTTTGCGGAGTTTTAAATGTTATATTACTATACCCGGGAATTAACACCCACTTAAAAACATCAGATTATGGAAACAACCCGTCAAGCCAAAATTTCTCGTTTGCTCCAGAAAGAGTTAAGCGAAATATTCCGTCTGCAGACAGCTAAAACCCATGGGGTAATAGTATCAGTAAGCTCAGTAAGAATCTCGCCTGACCTCAGCATAGCACGCGCCTACCTTTCGGTGTTCCCGTCAGCAAAAGCGCAGGAGATACTAGAAAACATCAACCGCAACACTAAGACCATCCGTTACGAGCTTGCCCAGAAAGTAAGATACCAGCTCCGGAAGACACCGGAACTCGCTTTTTATCTCGATGATTCGCTCGATTACCTCGAAAACATCGACAATCTGCTCGCCAAAGACAAGAAAACGCCCGAAACTCCAGCTCCGGAAGAAAACTAATGCTGACTTTACGCATAGCATTACGCTACCTTTTTTCACGAAAGACCCACAGTGCCGTCAATGTCATTTCGATGATTTCAGTAATCGGAGTGGCAGTCGCCACTATTGCCATCGTGTGCGTACTGTCAGTATTCAACGGATTCTCGGAGCTTGCCCTCGACAAGATATCGCATATTGCACCTGACCTGAGAATAGAATCGTCACGGGGCAAAATCATTGCCGATGCCGACAGCCTGCTGAAAGTGATTTCAGCTATAGACGACGTGGAGAAAGCCGCGCCTACCATTGAAGAAAAAGGGCTGCTGATCTACGACAGCAACCAGCTTCCGGTGGAGCTAAAAGGTATAACCCAGGATTATTCCGAGATAACAGGAATCGACTCACTTGTAAAATCCGACGGAATTTTCCTGCTCAACGACTCCCTCTACGGCGACTTCGCCATTTTAAGCATCGGGGTAGCGATAAACCTCAATGCCCGGCCGTCCACCGACTTTCCGCTTGAAGTGTACGTTCCCAACCGTCTTGGTCGCTACAATCCCGCCAATCCCGCCGCGTCGTTCCGCAGCGACACCCTGCTTGTGGGCGGTGTCTACCAGTCGGAACAGGCTGAGTATGACACCAATACCGCGCTTGTCCCGCTCGACATGATGCGCAGTCTTCTCGACTATCCTTGCGAGGCGACAGCCATTGAGGTAAAAGTGGCTGACAGCCAAAGCACAGAAAAGGTGAAGAAGGCGATAGCACAGCAGCTGTCAGGCGAATACACCGTCAAGAACCGTCTTCAACAACAGGAGCAATCCTTCAAAATGATAGAGGTGGAAAAATGGATAACATTCGTGCTGCTTGCATTCATCCTCATAATAGCATCGTTCAACATCATCTCCACCCTGTCCATGCTCATCATCGAGAAAGACAGCAACATCCGCACGCTTTATTCATTAGGCGCGACCAAGACGACGATACGGCGCATCTTCATAATGGAAGGATGGCTCATTTCGGCAGCCGGAGGAATTTTCGGCATAATAGTGGGAGTCGCGATGTGCCTCGCGCAGGAATGGTGGGGATTCATTAAGCTCGGCGGCAACCACGACGCGATGTCCACCGACATTTATCCCGTAAAAGTGGAGTTCATCGACATCGTTTCAGTGCTCCTTTTAGTGGCGCTCATCGGGCTTTTCACCTCACTGCTCACATCGGTGTTCATGAGAAAACGCCTTTCGCAAGGAGATAATTAATCCAAACAAAAGTTAAACATTGCTAAATATTACAGTTTGATATATCCTTATTCTTTATTATATTACCGTTTTTATTGGATAATGGCGAAATATGTTGTATCTTTGCAAAAGATTCGACAACCAAAGGGGGCGAAAGTCCCCTTTGATTGTATAAATATATGTAATAATGATAGATAGACTACTTCTTGCACAAACTGTAGAAAGAGCGATCAGTGGCACCGACATATTTTTGGTGGACTTGAAAGTCGACAAAAACAATTCCATAACAGTGGAAATTGACAGTCCCGAAGGGATTGACATCGACACATGCGCTAAAATCACACGCGCCATAGAAGCTGACTTCGACCGCGATGTCGAGGATTACGACCTTGAAGTAGGATCTGCCGGTTTGACTTCTCCGTTCAAGGTGAAAGGTCAATATCTAAAAAACATCGGCAACCCGATAGAAGTGCTCACCCAAGACGGCAAAAAGCTCAAAGGAACCCTCTTGGAGGTCAGCGATGATTCTTTTGTGTTAGGAATCAAGCGCAAAGTGAAAGAAGACGGGAAAAAACGCCCCGTCGAAATCGAGGAACCCCTTCTCATCAAAATGGATGATACAAAATACGTAAAATATTTAATCGAATTCAAATAATACCCTATGGCTAAAAAAGAGGAATCTACCAACATGGTAGAACGATTCGCCGAATTTAAGGAACTTAAGCATATCGACAAGACAACAATGATTTCCGTGCTTGAGGAATCATTCCGTAACGTATTGTCAAAGATGTTTGGAACCGACGAAAACCTTGATGTAATCATGAATCCCGACAAGGGCGACGTCCAGATATTCCAAAATTTAGAAGTTGTGCCTGACGGAGAGGTGACAAACCCTCACACCCAGATATCACTCAGCGATGCCCGCGCCGACCAGAACCCCGATGTGGAGGTGGGCGAGGAACACACGCGTGAAATCATATTCGAGAAATTCGGACGACGTGCAATCCTTAACCTGCGTCAAACCCTTCAGTCCAAAATCCTTGACCTTCAGAAGGAAGCTATTTTCTCCCAGTTCAAGGACCGCGAAGGCGAACTTGTGTCAGGCGAGGTTTATCAGACATGGAGCAAAGAAACCCTGATTCTCGACTCGGAAGAGAACGAATTGATTCTCCCGAAATCGGAATCTATACCGGGCGACTATTTCCGCAAGGGCGAAACCATCCGCGCGGTCATCTCCAAGGTCGACAACAAGAACAACAACATCCGAATCACCATCTCACGTACATCCGACGAATTCCTCAAACGCCTTTTCGAGCTTGAAGTGCCCGAAATCCACGACGGACTCATCAACATCCGCGCGGTCGCCCGCATCCCGGGAGAAAGAGCGAAAATCGCAGTCGAGAGCTACGATGACCACATCGACCCCGTGGGAGCATGTGTGGGTGTAAAAGGATCACGCATACACGGCATCGTCCGTGAACTTCGCAACGAGAACATCGATGTGATTAACTACACATCCAATCCCGAATTGCTTATACAGAGAGCTTTAAGCCCTGCAAAAATATCTTCGATACGCTTGAACACTGAAGAGAAGCATGCTGAAGTGTTCCTGCACCCTGACCAGGTGCCTTTGGCTATCGGCAAAGGCGCGCTGAACATAAAACTTGCGTCAAAGCTCACCGGCTATGTCATCGACGTATATCGTGACACCGGCGAGGAATACAACGACGATATCTACCTTGACGAATTTAAGGACGAAATTGATGGTTGGGTTATTGACGCACTTAAAAATCTTGGAGCCGTTACGGCTAAAAACGTTCTTGCGATGTCGCGGGAATTTATTATCGAAAAAGCGGATCTTGAGGAAAGCACCGTCGACAACTTGTTGGCGATCCTTAGAGCCGAATTCGAAGACGAAACTGACAACCACTAATTCTTAATATGGCGAACATAAAGATAAGCAAAGCAGCAACAGACTTTAACATTTCACTCCCCACAGTGATTGAATTTCTTCACTCTAAGGGCATTGACATCGATATGAACCCCAATTCTCGTATCGATGAGGATGCCTATGAGGTACTGAAAGCAAAATACGGACAGGACCAGGCAGAAAAGAGTAAATCAGAGAAATTCACCACTGACCGCCAGAAAGGCAAATCGAAGCCCGCATCGCCGGCACCGGAAAATGACGTGAAGATACCTGCTCCGTCAGTGTCGGGTCCGAAGATTGTGGGACACATTGACCTTGACCGCAAAAATAAACCCAAGAAGGAAGAAACGCCTGCTCCGAAACCCGAAGCAAAACCGGAACCGAAAGCTCAGGAAAAAGTCCAGGAGCCGGTAAAACCTGTGGAAACTCCAAAACCGCAGGCTAAGGAAGAAGCTCCGGCTGCGCCAAAGCCTAAAGTACAGAAGGTCCAGGCTGATAACCGTCCGGAGGTTACTGCGCCTAAAGAAGAAAAGACCGAGAAAGCTCCTCAGCCCAAGCCGGAACAGAAGCCCGTTGCGCCAAAAGCTGCACAGAACCAGCAACAGCAGCAGGCTCCAAAACCCACTGCTCCCGCACCCGCTGCGACTCCCGAGAAGAAGGAGGAAGAGATTTTCTCTACAGGACCGGTGGTTGGCGGTCCGCAGTTAAATGTCATTGGTAAAATTGACTTATCTTCTATCAATCAACAGACTCGCCCCAAGAAGAAAACCAAAGAAGAACGACGCAACGAGCGCATCGCTAAAGACCGCGCGGCACAAGCAGCCAACAACTCCGGCTCGGGTGCCAACTCTGCCAATGGCGACCGCAAGAAACGTCGGCGCATAGGTAAAGAAAAAGTTGATATCGAAAAAACCTCCAATCAGCAACCGTCATCCAAGGGCGGAAATCATGATTCGCACAAGGGAGGCGATAATCAACCTCGCAATAACAACAACGAACGCAACCCCAAAGGCAAGAAGGACCGTAACCGCCGTCCCGTGCACGCTGAAGTAAGCGAAGAGGACGTACAGAAGCAGGTTAAGGAAACACTTGCACGCCTTATCAACAAGGACAAGAACCAGAAGAAGGGCGTAAAATGGCGTAAAGAAAAACGCGAGGCGTTCCAGTCACGTGAGCGCGAAGCTGCCGAAATGGAAGCAGCCGAAAGCCGCACCCTCAAGCTCACCGAATTCGTTACAGCCAACGACTTGGCTGCGATGATGGATGTGCCCATCAACAATGTCATCGCCACCTGTATGAACCTCGGCGTGATGGTATCCATCAACCAGCGTCTCGATGCTGAGACCATCAACATTGTGGCTGAAGAGTTTGGCTACACCACCGAATATGTTTCGGCTGAAGTGGTTGAAGCCATCCATCAGGAAGAGGACAGCGAAGAGGACCTCATGACTCGTCCCCCCATCGTCACTGTGATGGGCCATGTCGACCATGGTAAGACCTCGCTCCTTGACTACATCCGCAACGCCAATGTGATTGCCGGCGAAGCGGGAGGTATAACCCAGCACATAGGTGCTTACAATGTGAAACTTGAGGACGGTCGACACATCACCTTCCTCGACACCCCAGGTCACGAAGCGTTCACCGCCATGCGTGCGCGTGGTGCCAAAGTAACTGACTTGGCTATCATCATCGTGGCTGCTGACGACAATGTGATGCCGCAGACCGTCGAAGCGCTTAACCACGCCTCGGCTGCCGGTGTGCCCATTGTTTTCGCTATCAACAAAATCGATAAGCCAACAGCTAACCCTGACAAGATAAAAGAAGAACTTGCCAACATGAACTACCTCGTTGAGGAATGGGGCGGTAAATATCAGTCGCAGGACATTTCAGCGAAAAAAGGCATCGGCGTTAACGAGTTGATGGAGAAAGTGCTTCTCGAAGCCGAAATGCTTGAACTCAAAGCGAATCCTAACCGTGCGGCTACCGGTTCAATAATCGAGTCGTCGCTTGACAAGGGCCGCGGCTATGTGGCTACCGTGCTTGTGCAGAACGGAACACTCCATGTGGGCGACATCGTTCTTGCAGGTACTCACTACGGCAAGGTGAAGGCAATGTTCAACGAGCGTAACCAGCGTATCAAGGAAGCGGGTCCCGCTGAACCGGCGTTGATTCTCGGATTAAACGGAGCGCCCACCGCCGGCGACACATTCAATGTGCTTGAAACCGAACAGGAAGCGCGTGAAATCGCCAACAAGCGTGAACAGCTTCAGCGCGAACTTGGTCTTCGCACCAATAAGATTCTTACCCTCGAAGAAATCGGTCGCCGTCGTGCCATCGGTAACTTCCATGAGCTTAATATCATCGTTAAAGGTGACGTGGACGGCTCCATTGAGGCGCTTTCTGACTCACTTATCAAGCTGTCGACCGAGGAAATTCAGGTCAACGTGCTTCACAAGGCAGTCGGTGCGATATCCGAAAGCGATGTGACACTTGCCGCTGCTTCCGATGCCATCATCATCGGTTTCCAGGTTCGCCCCTCTCAGGCTGCGCGCCGTGCCGCCGAGCAGGAAGGTGTCGAGATTCGCTTGTACTCAGTCATCTATCAGGCCATCGAAGAAGTGAAGGACGCTATGGAGGGTATGCTTGAGCCGGAACTCAAAGAAGAGATTATCGGTACTGCCGAAGTGCTCCAGACCTACCACATCTCCAAGGTGGGAACTATCGCCGGAGCCATCGTGCGTGAAGGCAAGCTGAAACGTTCCTGCAAGGTACGCCTCATCAGCGAAGGCATTGTCCGCTACACCGGCGAGCTTGGCTCGTTGAAGCGATTCAAGGACGATGTCAAGGAAGTCCTTTCAGGCTACGACTGCGGTCTTAGCATTCAAGGCTACAATGACCTCCAGGAAGGCGACATTATAGAAGCTTTTGAGGAAGTGGAAGTGAAAAAATCACTTTAATCCTCCACGTTGCCTGTGGCAAAAGCTTACATAAACATAGGATCTAATCAAGGCGACAGTCGCGCTCTCATCGAGCAGGCTGTCGCCTTAATTCAATCCGCCTTCCACGTCGCCGCCGTGAAATCGTCCCTCGTG
>DAAL01000232.1 GCA_001701065.1 Bacteroidales bacterium GP4 | reverse complement strand
CGCCGTGCCCGGCGCACCGCAAAACCTCGCACCCCCAAAGCCCCAAAACCCGCCATCCATGTAGAATCCACCGCAGAAACCGCTGTGGAAGATAAACCTATAACCGAGTCCCCCGAGTTGCCCGAGTCGCCGGAGATGCCGGAGATGCCGGAGTCACCCGAGAAGCCCGAGTCGCCCGAGTTGCCCGAGTTGCCCGAGTCCACTTTCTCATCCAAAAACAAGAAATTCAACTCCATCCTCCGCGCAAAAGACCGCCACAAGCTACACCAAGGAATCCGTCGAGGAGATATTCGACAAAATAGCCGATATGTCAAAGAAAAACAGCAAGATATAGTTAATAGATAGCGTTCACGCTCCAAAAAAATGACATTTATGTCACTTTTTGGAAGTGCAATATTGTCTACATCAAGATAAACACCTTTATTTGCATACTCAATAATTGGCACAAAATCAATCCCATCCCGCACCCCATTTGGAGGGACACCGGAAAATCGTCGAAGACGATGTATTGTTGTTAGCCCCGCATTGAGCGTGAGCGAAATGTGGGGTCGTGGAAGCAATAACGTAAGACAATCAAGAACGTCGAATGACGTTCCTTAATTGCGCCCACAGCACAACAATATGTTTGCCGTACCGGCTTCGCCTTGCCATTCCATCGCCGCTCGCAACCACCGGATGAGAATCGCTGTCCCCACAAAATAAATCCCATAGGGATGCTCCAACGAGCTTATTTGGACTCTACGTGGAGCGAATATGTTTCCGAACCCGAATCATCATTCACATAGCGCAGCAAGAGCACACGTGTCGATTCATTTTCGTAAAACTCCACCGGATCAATGTTTCCCGGAAGACGCGAGAAAACATTTCTTAGTGTCAAGAAGTCAATATCCACTTTCTCAACACCGGCACCTTCAAGCAATGACAACAATGCCGCCTTAACTTCTTCCGAAGTAAGACTTCCGGTTACCGTTATACGAGATACCTTTACGACATCATCCGTATAATATGGATTTGTTATACAATATCCGTACTTTTTATTCAGAGCATTGTCAACATATTCACAGGGTTCACCTTTTACCTTACCGATATCCCATTTAAAGCAAAGGAAATCACGGTTACGTACTGCAACAACAATAGAATCGCTATAGACTATCTTACCATCACGGTAACCGCTCAGGTAATTCGTCACATCGCCTTCGTTATAAAAACACGTGCTAAAATTACGGTATAACGGTTTACGATCCTTTGCAAACATCGTATAAGTGTCAGGCAATCCCTTCGCGCTCCACACTAATGAATCATAAGCCTCAGCAAAAGAAGAGTCAAAGACTCCATGTCCGTTAACCACATCGAAATTAACCTTATCCATCGGTGCTATCCCATCAGATGCTTCAGCAAATAAAGGTTTATGATCTCCCAACAACTGAATTTTGAACTTTTCTACTGACGGTAGATTATAGACAAGCTTTATCTCATCACCGGAATTATCAGTGACATCAATTCTGTGCTTCTCGTTCACGATCTGATAACTGTCATTAGAGGTTTTTCTATAGACAAGCTGGAATATATTAGGTTCTCCCATAGCACATTGAAAAGTCACCGTATTACTTCCTGAACCTGATATCGTTATAGGTTCCTGAACAGTGATATCGCTTGCGACATCATTGCCCCATAAATTCATATTCCAGAATTTAGACCATTCCCAGCCTGAACCATAAGAGAAGGTATGCGTAAGAGCATACTCACCCTCTTCAAGGTCAGCACCTTCAGTAACTATACTTACCTGCATCTCCTTTTTACGAGGTATTGTAATGTTACATTCATGTGTTTTCCCAACTTTGTCCTTGCCTTTAAAATTAAAATCAACTTTGGAATCAGAGAATGGCATCAGATATTTTTCCGTTGACACTCCGGCTAAGTCCATACTGAGACATAAACCACCGGCATCAATTTCTTTTTCGTCAAGATTAAAGAACACCCTATAATAACCATTTTTGTCGGTCATTCCTTTTGCTTTATGACGTAATATATGAGAGAACATCCCGGAATCATCATAATCAACAGTTACGGGGATGCCGGCAAACGGCGTTCCTTCAGGAGTGCACACACGTCCTGTGATGATAGTGCTTGTGACTGTCGGTTCCGAAATAAAATCATCCTCCTCCTTGTCGCAGCTTACCAATGAAAGCGAAAGGAGCGTCAAGCCGATTACATAGACGATTGGGTTCATAAATTTTTCTGTTTTAAATTAATAAATTAAACCTAACTATCGTGGAGCCCCATTTACAGCGGAACCCTCCGATTGCAAAGTTAAACACATTTTTTCATAATCAATCATCTATTAAGCAAATAATTATGTTAAAATTGCCGGAAATAAGGTCAAAATACCCTATTGACACCGCCGATGCCGTTATGCGACTTAAAAACCTCTTATTGTTTCTTTCACAAAAAATCACTATCTTTGTGAAAAATAGTAGCTATTCCGCACTGAAAAATCATTATCCGGCAAAATGAGCGACGACATAATCAAAAAAACTACACTCGACACTTCCGACGGTGTAGTAAAGCACCAATTGAGAGGAATGTACCAAAGCTGGTTCCTCGACTATGCTTCCTACGTAATCCTTGAACGCGCAGTTCCCCACATCACCGACGGACTTAAGCCGGTGCAGCGGCGTATTCTGCACTCGATGAAGACCCTCGACGACGGAAGATTCAACAAGGTGGCTAACATCGTGGGAAACACCATGCAGTACCATCCCCACGGCGATGCCTCCATCAACGACGCCCTCGTCACCCTCGGACAAAAAGAACTCCTCATCGAGACGCAAGGCAACTGGGGAAACATCCTGACGGGCGCACCTGCCGCTGCCGGACGTTACATCGAAGCCCGCCTCTCCCCTTTCGCTCTCGAGACTCTCTACAACTCAAAAATCACCGAATGGACTCCGAGCTACGACGGCCGCAAGAAAGAGCCTGTCGTGCTTCCCGCTAAATTCCCGTTGCTCCTCTTTCAGGGAGTTGAGGGAATCGCCGTGGGCCTTTCATCCAAAATCCTGCCCCACAACTTCAACGAAATCCTTGACGCTGCCATTGCCTACCTCCGCGACGAGCCTTTCGTCCTCTACCCCGACTTCCCCACCGGAGGCTTCATCGACGTCTCGCGTTACAACGACGGTGAGCGGGGTGGTACGGTAAAAGTACGCGCAAAAATCGAGAAAATCGACAACAAGACCCTCGCCATCAGTGAACTTCCTTTCGGAAAGACCACCGCCACCTTGATCGACACCATCCTCAAGGCAATGGAGAAAGGGAAGATAAAGGTGCGCAAGGTGGATGACAACACTTCCGCGAATGCTGAAATCATCGTGCATCTTGCCCCCGGAGCCTCAAGCGACAAGACAATCGATGCACTCTATACTTTCACCGACTGCGAGATCTCCATCTCGCCAAACTGCTGCGTGATATGGGACAAGAAACCACGGTTCCTTACGGTGAGCGAAGTGCTCCGTTTCTCGACCGACCGCACCAAGGAACTGCTCCACAAGGAACTGGAGATAAAGCTCGGCGAGGCGCTTGAGGCGCAGATGTTTGCCAGTCTTGAGAAGATATTCATCGAGCAGCGTATGTATAAGGACCAGCATATCGAACGTGCCGCGAGCATGGAGGAGGCAATCGGTCGTCTGTCAGAGCTTTTCGAGCCATTCAAGGCATCATTCTTCCGTGAGATCACCAACGATGACTACCTGCGTCTCTGGGAAATCAAGATGGGACGTATCCTGAAATTCAACTCGGAGAAAGCCGACGAAAGAATCGCCATCCTCGACAGCCAGATAGCGGACATACGTCACAATCTGGAACACATTGTGGAGTACACCATCAAATGGTTTGAGCATCTGAAAGATAAATACGGGCATGCGTTCCCGCGACGCACCGTCCTGCGCGGCTTCGACTCCATAGTCGCAACCAAGGTTGCGGAAGCCAACAAGCGTCTTTACTACGACAAGGAGGGTGGCTTCGTCGGAACCGGTCTGAAGGATGCTGAGTTCAAGTTCACCTGTTCCGACATCGACGACATACTGATTGTCTACCGCGACGGAACATACAAGATAACCAAGGTGCAGGAGAAATTCTATGTGGGCAAGAAGGTGATTCACATCGGTCTCTTCAAGAAAAACGACAAACGCACCATCTATAACGTGATCTACCGCAACGGCAAGGCAGGCATCTACTACAAGAAACGTTTCTTCATCACAGGTCTGACCCGCGAAAAGGAATACAACATGACAAAGGGTGAACCGGGCAGCCGCATCGAGTGGATGACAGTCAACCCGAACGGGGAGGCAGAGACAGTGAAGGTTCTGCTGAAGGATGAGCCGGGACCTGACGGACGTCGTCCGCGAAACCGTGAGGTGATGGTGGATTTCGCCACTCTCGACATAAAAGGTAAGGAGTCGCTCGGCAATCTTGTCACCAAATTCGCGGTTCAGTCCGTGACTCTCGACAAGAAAGGGACTTCCACCCTCGGTGGCCGCGATGTATGGTTCGACCGCGATGTGCTGCGCCTCAATTATGACGGCCGTGGCGAGAAACTCGGCTCATTCCTCGGCGAAGATCTCGTGCTTGTCATAACCAAAGACGGTGAATACTACACCACCAGTTTCTCTGAGGAGAACCATTATGACGACAACATACTTCGTATAGAGAAATTCAAGAAAGGGAAGGTTTGGACTCTCGCTCTCTTTGATGCGGAGTTAGGCTTCCCCTATCTGAAGAGATTTGAATTCGAACCGACCAAGAATCCCCAGCGGTTTGTCGGCAATGGCCCTGAATCGAAGATTCTGTTGCTGACAGACACTGTCTATCCACGCCTTCTCGTCACTTTCGGAGGCAATGATTCCGTACGCCCCGAACTTGAAATCAATGCCGACGAATTTATTGCTGTCAAAGGTTTCAAGGCTAAGGGCAAGAGAATCACCACCTACCAGTTTGGGGAAATCACCGAACTGGAGCCGCTCCGGATGCCGGAACCGGAAACCGAGGCCGAACCGGAGACCATCGAGAATCCGGAAGATGAGCCGGATTCCGAAGAACCGGAAGTGGAGACGGGACCCAGGATTGTTGATGGAAACCTCTTTGATTTGGTTTAATCGTTTAATCGTTTAAATGTTTAGTTTGATTGAACCCCATCAGAATGACTAAACGATTAAACAATTAAACACTTAAACGATTAAACAAATATATAAAACTATGGAAATAGGAGAAAAATTCCCAAATCTTCTTGGCACAGATGCTCTAGGTAAAGAAGTAAAATTGAGTGATTATCCTGGTAAGAAATTCGTTCTATATTTCTATCCAAAAGACAATACTCCAGGCTGCACTGCCGAAGCTTGCAGCCTCAACGA
>DAAL01000010.1 GCA_001701065.1 Bacteroidales bacterium GP4 | reverse complement strand
TTGGTGCGCGGCTTCCATATTCCGGCGCGAAATATTTTTATTCCGTCTTTTGCAAGGTCGTGTGCTGTCTTAAGCACTTGTTCCTCGGTCTCTGCGCTGCATGGACCGGCTATGATCAAGGGGCGTACTTCGCCGAATGATTCGGGAACGATGGGTTGTAAATCAGTCATAAGTTATATCGGTTTATATATTTTCTATAAGTTAAGGGCTTTAACGCGTTCAAGTGCTGTGAGCATCTTATCCTCGGTAGCGCATAGTGAGATGCGCACATAACGCTCCCCGTTGCTGCCGAATATGAAGCCGGGTGTCAGGAACACACGTCCTTCGTAAAGCACTTTGTCGGCAAGCTGTTCGCTGGATGTGTACTTCTCGGGAATTTTTCCCCACAGGAACAATCCTTTCTGCTTGGGGTCGAATGTGCATCCGAGGGCATCCATGATCTGTTCGGCGACCTTGCGTCGGCTGGCATAGACGGCATTCACCTCGTCATACCATTCTTTGCCTGCCTCATAGCCTTTTATTGCCGCAAGCATCATGGGCTTGAACTGCCCGGAGTCGATGTTGGACTTCACTTTGAGTATCCAGTTGATGAATGTGGGGTTGGACGACACCATTCCCATACGCCATCCCGCCATGTTGTGCGATTTGCTCATGGAGTTCATCTCTATGGCTATGTCCTTTGCGCCTTCTATCTGGAACAAGCTAAGTGGCTTGTCGTTGAGGATGAAACTGTAAGGATTGTCGTTGACTATTACTATATTATGCTTCTTGCCGAATTCCACCACTTTCTTGAATAGTTCAAGGGTGGCGGGAGTGCCGGTGGGCATGTGGGGATAATTTATCCACATTAGTTTTATGTCGTCGAGCGGCAGTTGCTCCAAAGCATCGAAATCGGGCATCCAGCCGTTCTCTTCCTTAAGGTCATAGGGGTAGATGGTGGCTTGTGCGAGACGGCTCACCGAGGTATAGGTGGGATAACCGGGATTGGGCACCAGCACGCCGTCGCCGGGATTCAGGAAAGCAAGCGATATGTGCAGAATGCCTTCCTTTGACCCTATTAGGGGCTGGATTTCGTTTGCCGGGTTCAGGTCCACGCCGTACCATCGCTTGTACCAGTCAGCCATAGCTTTGCGCAGTTCGGGGAGACCCACGTAAGGCTGATAGCTGTGGGTGTCGTCGCGCCGGGCAGCTTCCACAAGAGTCTCTATCACTGTTTCATGGGGCGGACGGTCAGGACCTCCCACGCCGAGCGATATTATGTCGGCTCCTTCGGAGTTGAGTTTAGCCACTTCTTTGAGTTTACGTGAGAAGTAATACTCCTGGATTTCGTCCACGCGCTTGGCGGGTACTATGTTAAGTTCGTTAGATTTCATTTTGGCAAGCGGAATATTCTCCGAGTATGCGGAGGTCGTTGATTAATGGTCTTACTGCGTCTATCGACTGGAGGTAACGTGAATAGCTGTCGAAAGTTAGGTCGACATAGAATCGGTATTCCCATTCGCGCCCTATTATAGGCATTGATTGTATCTTGGAAAGATTGATGTCGTAGAACGAGAATATTGTGAGGACTTTCGAGAGCGCGCCGTTGGTGTGGGGAAGAGAAAATACTATCGACGACTTATCGATGCTGCGTTCTTCGGGACGGAGTTCCGGAGCCGTGAGAGGGTCGGCAAGGATAAGGAAGCGGGTGAAGTTGCGCTTATTGGTTTCAATGCCTGACGCAAGAATGTTAAGTCCGTAAAGCTGCGCCGCATATTCACCGCATATGGCACCATGTCCTGTAAGTTTCTGCTCCGCAATGTCCTTTGCGCTTCCTGCGGTGTCGAAAGCCTCCACGATTTTAAGGTTTGGGTGACGGTGGAGATACTGTTCGCACTGTCGCAGTGCCATAGGGTGGGAGTTTACTTCGGTCAGGTCGTCGAGTGTCTGTCCCGGAAGAGCGCATAGCGTGTGGGATATTCTCATTTTGTGTTCGCCCACTATCTGCATATGGCTCATCCTTAGCAACTCATGGTTTTGGAGCAGTGACCCGGCTATGGTGTTTTCTATCGCCATAATGCCTATAAGCGATGCGTCAGTGGCAAGTTCCTCAAACATCTCGGGGAAGGAGTCACATGGAATAACGTCGATGGACTGATTCCCGAAATAGCGTCTTGCCGCCGCGTCGTGATAGCACCCGGCTACCCCTTGGATAGTAACTCTACGGTTCATTGTCGTCATAATAAGTATTTATAAAAACAAGTCCCGGTCTTTAGTAAGAGCGGGACTTGTCATTATGTGTTATGTGATATGAATTTTACGCACATGCTCTCCCGCTTCAATTTCCGGTGAAATAAAAGTAAGAAAAGTAATATGCATAAAATCGAGTCATCTTTTAGTCGATAGTTTAATTTTTGTGCAAATGTAGAGCTTTTCTTGCAAACTCGCAACACAAAACCCATATTTTTTTCATTTCCATAGAAAAATGTCCGGAAATCGGATGCTTTACCAATATCTGATACTCCTGTCGCATCTCCGAAGCTCCTGGGGTTGTATGATGTCCTTGACGGTCCCACATGCTCCCGAAAGTCGCAAGGGGTTAAGCATATATAAGCATCTCCGATGCATGCGGTGTTGTCGCATCCCATCTCCGATGCATGCGGTGCTGTCGCATCTCCGATGCGCGTGGTGTCCATCGAGACGGCTGCGGTATGGCTCCATGTGTCGATATCGGGATTGGACGCCGGAGGCGTTTGTATATGCTTAGCCCCTGATGACCGTAGGGAATCTGGGGAATCGATAAGGATTCGACATTGTATTATATAGCCTCGGAGGAGGCGCATATTAATAGGGTGGATCGTTGTCGAAGTCGATGGTGAGTTGTTCGCCGGGCAGATGGATTGCCGGGTGGTCGACGGGGTTGGACACTGAAAGCCCTATGAGCCTGATGGAGTGCTCCGTTATGTCAACCTGCTTCATGAGCCGTCGAGCCAGTTCCAGAATTTCCGATATCTCGGTGAGCCCTTCGCGGGCGACTACGGTGATGCTTCGGGTGATTTGGCTGAAATCATGGTATTTTATTTTCAGCGTGAGGGTAGTGCCTCGGAACTGTTTCCGTGAAAGGCGTTCCACGAGTTCCTCCGCCGCATATACCAGCTGAATGTCGATGCTTTCGGGGTCGTCGATATCCTCCGGCAGAGTGTGTTCGCATCCTATGGACTTTCTTATCCTCACGGCTTCCACCGGACGCAGGTCTATGCCACGGGAAAAATCGTAGTAAATCTTCCCGGCTTTGCCGAATTCACGTGTGAGCCGTTCAAGAGGGGTATCGCGCAGCTGTGCTCCCGTGGAGATGCCGAGCGAGTGCATTTTCTTTGCCGTGACAGGTCCTACTCCCCAAAAGCTTTCTATGGGAAGTTTTGCGATAAAGTCAGCCGCCACTGCCGGATGGATTGTGCAAAGACCGTTGGGCTTGCGGTAGTCCGATGCTATTTTGGCGAGGAATTTATTATAGGAGACACCTGCCGATGCCACAAGATTCAGCCGGGAGTGTATCTTTGCTTTTATCTGCCGGGCTATCTCCACCGCAAGCTCTATGCCCGGCTTGTTGACGGTAACGTCAAGGAACGCTTCATCCAGCGAGATAGGCTCGATGATGTCAGTGTACTCATGGAATATCTCGTGGATGCTTTGCGACGTGGCTTTGTACACATCCATGCGCCCTTCCATAAATATCAGCCCACGGTCATTGCACAATCCATC
>DAAL01000084.1:7105-9622 GCA_001701065.1 Bacteroidales bacterium GP4 | reverse complement strand
AGATATTCGATATTGGACCATCGTCCGTCACACAGATGCCCTGCTCTGCCTGCCATAACGTTAGTGTCCACATACACCGGATATACCGGATCGGTCACGGCGATTTTGCAAGTCGACGATAGGATGTCGCCTATGTTTCCGGTATCGCTCTTCGCTCCGTCGCTTATAAATATCTCGTCGGGAGCGATTTTGATTCCGCGTTCATTGTAGTCAATCTGTGCTATTTTGTCACGGAGAAAACTGTAGCCCTGTTCGGGACCGTAGCCGTGGAACGTTGACGGTGTTTATTATAGGAATTANNGCCGTGGAACGACAGGCGGCTTGCCTGGTCGTCGACAGCTTCATGCATAGCCTTGACGGCGGCGGGACATATGGGGCAAGTGACATCCCCTATTCCCATGCGGATAATATCCACAGTGGGATGCGCCGCTTTGTAGGCATTTATCTTTTTTGCGACTTCCGAGAAAAGATAACTCTCGGGAAGCTCACAGAAACAGTCATTAACTTTTATCATAACAATCTTTTTTACTTATTCTTATTCACCTAATTCCTATAATAAACACCGTCAAACACCGTCGCCGCAGGTCCCGTCATGTACACGTGGGAATCATCGGGATTCCAGAATATCTCAAGGTCGCCTCCCAGCAAGTGTATCGTGACTTTCCTTTCGGTTCTGCCGGTCAGCACTCCTGCCACTGCTATGGCACAGGCTCCTGTGCCGCAGGCGAGAGTTTCGCCGCTTCCTCTTTCCCATACTCTCATTCTCACTTCGCCGGGAGAAAGGACTTCGCTGAATTCTATATTGGCTCTATCAGGCCACATTCCGTGGGTTTCGAGCTTGGGACCTTCTTTGTGTACATCCACATCGGCAAGTCGTTCCACAAACACCACCCCGTGAGGATTTCCCATCGAAACAGCGGTGACATTGTAATCTATTCCGTCGACACTGACCGTTTCGTCTATCATTTTGCCGCGGTGCCATTCCACCGGCACTGCCGGACAGTCCAGTACGGGCACTCCCATGTCAACCGTGGCTGACTCCACTTTACCGTCCACAACGTGAAGGTCTATTACTTTTATTCCGGATAGAGTTTCGAGAGTGATTCTTCGTTTATCGGTGAGATGATAATCGTAGAGGTATTTTCCCACACAGCGGCTTCCATTGCCGCACATCTTGCCTTCCGAACCGTCGGCGTTGAACATTCTCATCTTGAAATCAGCTACTTCGGAAGGACATATCAGGATTATTCCATCGCCGCCTACACCAGTGTGCCGGTCACTCATCTCAATCGACAAAGAGGCGATGTCTTCAGGCTCTGATTTCATACAGTTGATGTATATGTAATCATTGCCTATACCATGCATCTTAGTGAATTTTATTTCTTTCATCGAAGAATCTTTTAAATCACACGGCAAAGTTAAGCATTTTGCAACAAAAAACAAACTTTTTTTACAAAAAATCAAATAAAAATCGTTTTTAATTGACAAATGTCGCATTTTGCCCATTTTTCATAGCACTTGGGGTTAGGTTTACTCCTTTTTTATGGTTATCTGTAAACTTTATACGCCAAATACTCCTGTTTTTGAAAAATTTTGAGTAATTTTGAAGCCACAATTAGTAAACTATACATTATTTATATATAAAATGGAAAAAAAGAAACGTTTTTTTCTTCCCGAAGAAGAAATACCCCACTACTGGTATAACATTCAGGCTGACATGGTGAACAAACCTATGCCTCCGTTACACCCGGGTACAAAGCAAGCCCTTAAACCTGAAGATTTATATCCTATTTTCGCGGAAGAACTCTGCCGTCAGGAACTTAATCAGACCGACGCATGGATTCCCATCCCCGACGAAGTAAGGGAAATGTACAAATATTACCGCAGCACTCCGCTGGTACGTGCTTACGGTCTTGAAAAAGCACTTGGGACTCCTGCCCACATATATTTCAAGAACGAAAGCGTAAGCCCCATGGGCTCACACAAACTTAACTCGGCTATTCCCCAGGCTTACTACTGCAAGAAAGAAGGCGTGACCAATGTCACCACCGAGACAGGCGCAGGACAATGGGGCGCATCGCTGGCTTACGCAGCAAAACTGTTCGGACTGGAAGCCGCAGTGTACCAGGTGAAAATAAGCTACGAGCAGAAACCTTACCGCCGAAGCATCATGCAGACATTCGGCGCACAGGTAACTCCCTCGCCATCCATGTCCACCCGTGCAGGAAAAGACATCCTCACCAAGAATCCCAATCACCAAGGCTCACTCGGAACAGCCATATCCGAAGCTGTGGAGCTTGCACGTACCACACCCAACTGTAAGTACACCCTCGGCTCAGTGTTGAGCCACGTGACTTTGCACCAAACCGTGATAGGTCTTGAAGCCGAAAAACAGATGGAAATGGCAGGAGAATACCCCGATGTGATCATAGCTTGCTTCGGAGGCGGCTCCAACTTCGGCGGTCTCGCATTCCCCTTCATGCGCCACACCATCCTTGAAGGCAAAAAGACCCGCTA
>DAAL01000084.1:6689-7012 GCA_001701065.1 Bacteroidales bacterium GP4 | reverse complement strand
TTAGGTCATAACTTCGCTCCGGCTAATATCCACGCAGGAGGACTCCGCTACCACGGCGCGGGAGTGATAGTGTCGCAGCTGTTGAAGGACGGACTGATGGAAGGCATGGACATCCAGCAGCTTGAATCATTCGATGCCGGAACTCTCTTCGCACGTGTTGAAGGCATCATCCCGGNNAAAAAGACCCGCTACATAGCCGCAGAACCGGCATCATGCCCGAAACTGACACGCGGAAAATTCCAGTACGACTTCGGCGACGAAGCAGGTTACACTCCCCTGCTCCCCATGTACACCTTAGGTCATAACTTCGCTCCGGCTAATAT
>DAAL01000084.1:6315-6536 GCA_001701065.1 Bacteroidales bacterium GP4 | reverse complement strand
ACGCGATAGCCGCCACAATCAGGGAAGCAAAAAAATGCATCGAAACAGGCGAAGAAAAAGTAATCCTGTTCAACCTTTCAGGACACGGACTCATCGACATGGCTTCTTACGACAAATATTTTGCAGGCGACCTCGTGAACTACGCCCTATCTGACGAAGATATCCAGAAGAATCTCGACGAGATAAATTCACTCGACGCTTAATAAAATGTCATAACGGCT
>DAAL01000084.1:188-6284 GCA_001701065.1 Bacteroidales bacterium GP4 | reverse complement strand
GGCATCACACGATGCCGGCCGTTCCTAATATAAGCCATACTTACTAATATACTTACAAATCGTTGTCAAAAGTCATCTCATCGAAACCGGCAGCGTCAAACTCATCAGGGTTAAACTCGTCGCTTCCATAGAAATCCTCGTCCATGTCGTCACTCTGGGCGGCAGCTTTCTGCGACATCTTCGCATCAAGCTCGTCAAGGTCCATAGTCTGCACCGGAGGCTGTCCCATTGAAGCCACACACACCGGATCCTTAAGATTCTTTCCGGGAATGCTCTTCTTCATTTCAAGGAAGAAACAACGGTCAGTCATGTAGTCAAACACGAATATAAGACGTTGACCGTCATCCACGTAATCGCTCATTATGGTTTCGTCCATAAGGTAAATCTCCTCATCCGAATCCGAACCCATGTCCTCCATCGTTATCTCTCTACCCTTCTCCCAATCCTGGTCGCAAAGGAAGAAAGAACACATCTGCGATTTGTCGAAGTTGACCGAATCGCATATAGCATTTTTTAAATCCAAAAATGTAGCGTCGGCATCAATATTTATTTCTCTACGGAAGTTGTCGACTTCGTCCGACACCATTCTAAAATTAAATATCATATTACGTTTTTTCTTTAGTTTCTACTACGGTTCATATAACACTGCGAATTTAGTAAATTTCTTATTTTCCTCCTCAAATTTTTCGCATTATTTTATGCTAAAAATATAAAGAAATACATCCTGCCGTCTAAAATAGCCGACAGGATGTATGTTAAGGGTAATCGCAGGTTTTATCACTTATGTCTTTCCGGAAGCGAAGAATGTATAATATCAAACGTTTCCGCCATAAGCACCGGCAGGTCATGCTTTCCGTTGACCGCTTCAATGGGTTTATGGATTGTAAGCGTAATGTGCCCCCAGTGAGGCACTTTCTTAAAGCGAGGCATCACGTCGAAGGAACCGTCGATAGTGACCGGAACCACCGGAAGCCCGAATTCCATGGCAAGCATGTAGGCACCGCGCTTGAACTTGCGCATCTTGCCGTCCAAAGAACGGGCACCTTCCGGGAACACCACGAGCGACATCCCTCCCCTAAGCTGCGACTCAGCCTTCTCAAGCGTGGCTTTTGTAGCCGAGGGAGTGGAATTGTCCACCATGATGTGACCCGACACCTTGCAAGAATAACCCACAAACGGTATTTTTTCAAGTGACTTCTTCATCATCCACCGGAACTGATGGTTCAGATAACCATAGACCGAAAAGATGTCGTAGGCACCCTGATGGTTGGCTACAAAGACATAGGAAGTGTCCTTGTCGATATTTTCACGACCTTTCACTGTGACTTTCACCATGGTCATGACACAGAAAAGGCGCGCCCACCAGTGCGGGAAAAAATATCCCGCCCATCGTCCAAGCCCCAAGAAGCTGAGGATGATGGTGATGGATGCCGTAAGAATAGTGGCTACCAACAGTATCGGAGCCATTATAATCACCTGATATATGCGGTAAAGGATAAGCATCGATGTATTTTAATAAGCAAACATCGGATAGTCTTCCATTGTTTTGTTCACCTTTGCCTTGACATCGGCTATCACACCGGGATTGTCATGGTTGGAAAGCACGGTGTCGATCATTTCCACGATTTCGCCCATCATTTCCTCTTTCACGCCGCGGGTAGTGATTGCCGGAGTTCCAAGACGTATACCTGAGGTCTGGAACGGACTACGGCTGTCAAACGGCACCATGTTCTTATTTGCGGTGATATCAGCCTCGACAAGCACCTTTTCGGCAACTTTACCTGTAAGGTCGGGGAACTTGGTGCGGAGGTCGACAAGAATACAGTGGTTGTCAGTACCGCCCGACACGATTTTATATCCCTTGTCCACAAGTGCCTGAGCCATGACTGAGGCATTCTTCTGCACTTGCTTCTGATAGTCCTTGTAAGAGGGCTGGAGAGCTTCATGGAACGCTACGGCTTTAGCAGCGATCACATGTTCAAGCGGACCGCCCTGCACACCGGGGAACACAGCCGAGTCAAGGAGAGCCGACATCTTGCGAAGTTCGCCCTTATTGTTGGTCTTGCCCCAGGGATTGTCAAAGTCCTTACCAAGCAGGATGATACCGCCACGGGGACCGCGAAGTGTCTTGTGGGTGGTGGATGTTACGATGTGGGCATACTTTACAGGGTTGTCAAGCAGTCCTGCTGCTATAAGACCGGCAGGGTGCGCCATGTCTATCATGAGGATAGCCCCTATCTCATCGGCTATTTTACGCATACGCGCATAATCCCATTCGCGTGAATAAGCGCTTGCGCCGCCTATAATCAATTTGGGACGTTCACGGAGCGCAACTTCCTCCATCTGGTCATAGTCGATGCGTCCGGTGTCCTCTTTCACATTATATTCAAGAGCCTGGAACACAAGTCCTGAAAAGTTTACTGGGCTTCCGTGGGAAAGATGACCGCCATGGGAAAGATTCAAACCGAGGAACTTGTCGCCGGGTTTCAGGCAAGCCATGAACACAGCCATATTAGCCTGTGCGCCTGAGTGAGGCTGCACATTGGCGTATTCAGCCCCGAACAATTCTTTCACACGGTCGATGGCAAGCTGTTCAGCCTTGTCCACAACCTGACAGCCGCCATAGTAGCGATGACCGGGATAGCCTTCGGCGTATTTATTGGTAAGGCAAGAACCCATAGCTTTCATCACTTCCTCGCTCACGAAATTCTCCGAAGCAATCAACTCGATGCCATGTTTCTGACGCTGATGTTCTTGCTCGATAATTTCAAAAATTGCATTGTCTTTTACCATAACTTAAACTTATAAAATTAATTGTTTTTATTCTTTTTCACGGACCATCCAAACTTTCCAATATGTTCACCAAGCCCATAATAATTTCCATGGGAATAAGCCATCAGGTCGGCCTTCGCAAGGTCAAAGGCTCCGGTGGCGTTATCTATATATTCGTCATCGACGATTACATTCACTACTTCTCCGATAAACATGTCATGGCTGCCGAGACGCATGATCTCTTTAACCTTGCACTCGATGCTCACCGGCGACTCTTTGATGTAGGGACATGATACTTTCTCGCCTTTTACTGGAGTAAGCCCGGTCTCTTTCCACTTGTCATAATCGGCTCCTGAACGGCATCCAGCCCAGTCGGTGGCTCTCGCCATAGCTTTCGTGGTAAGATTTATCGTGAATTCCATCGATTCCTTTATCAGGCTATGGCTGTGGCGCGAGGGGCGCACTGACACATAAGCCATTGCAGGATCGGAATTCAGCGTTCCTGTCCATGCCACCGTTATCATGTTGCATTTCTCGGGGGCATTGCCGCAGGTCACTAAAACCGCAGGCACCGGATAAACCATATTGCCGGGTCGCCAACTAACTTTCCCCATCCGCTCAGTTTATATTAGCCTCTCCGGCTTTAAGTGAATGCCCGCAATAGTCGCAGCGTATTATGCGGTGCGCCGGATCAACGAGGGTGAACCGTGTGCGCATAGGCTCATTGTTGGTGATGCATTTGGGGTTGTTGCACTTCACAATTCCCACAATCTTGTCAGGGAGTTCCACCGGGAATTTCTCCACAACCTCAAAATCCCTGATAATATTTATTTTAGCCGTAGGAGCGATAAGGGCGATGCGATTAAGCACCTCTTCGGGGAAGAATGTGTCGGCAATCTTTATGATTCCCTTTGTGCCCAGTTTCTTACTCTCAAGGTTGTTTCCTATGGTCACATGCTTGTCGCACTTCTCTATTCCGAGGATTCTCACTGTCTGGAATAAAGCCGATGCCGGTATCTGATCTATCACCGTTCCGTTCTGCAGCGCAGCCACCGCAAGTTCTTTCTTTGCTGTTGTCATAATTGCCTACATTTTTTATTCTTCAGGAATGTCAATACCGAGAGCACGGCAAATGATGGCTTGACGTGCAAACAATCCGTTCTTCGCCTGCTGGAAATAATAAGCTTTGGGGCTTTCGTCCACGTCCTGGTCAATCTCAGTCACACGGGGCAGCGGATGCAGCACACGAAGATTTTCTTTAGAATCCTTAAGCATCTCAAGATTGAGATTGTAGAGATTCTTCACTTTCTCGTATTCCATTATGTCAGTGAACCTCTCGCGCTGCACACGGGTCATGTACAGGATGTCGCTCTTGTTGATGACATCGAGCGAGAAATCGGTATATTCATTGTACTTGATTCCGTGTTCGTCGCAGAATTCGATGTACTCGCGCGGCATCTGAAGCTCCTTGCATGCAATGAAGTTGAATGTGGGATTGAAGTACTGCAGAGCCATGAGCAGCGAATGCACGGTTCTTCCGTATTTCAGGTCGCCCACCATCGTGATTGTAAGATTTTCAAGCGTGCCTTGTGTCTTATATATCGAATAGAGGTCGAGCATTGTCTGCGACGGATGCTGATTGGCTCCGTCACCGGCATTTATCACCGGCACATCCGTTACTTCGGTGGCGTATTGAGCCGCCCCTTCCAGGTAATGACGCATTATAATCAAGTCCACATAGTTGCTCACCATCTTTATGGTGTCCTTCAGCGTCTCCCCTTTGGACGAACTGGTGGTGCTTGCGTCGGAAAAACCGATTACTCTTCCGCCGAGACGGTTTACAGCCGTTTCAAAACTAAGGCGTGTGCGGGTGGACGGTTCAAAGAAAAGAGTCGCCACAACTTTCCCTTCAAGAAGAGTGTGATTAGGATGTTTTTCAAAATAACTCGCCTGACGCAAAAGACGCAGGATTTCGTCTTTGCTTATGTCAGAGATAGATACAAGACTTTTACGCTTCATTGCTGTCACTGAGAATTGATTGTTTCTGCAAAATTACAACCTATGAGCCACAAAACCAAACATTCTCACCCTAAAATTACCGGAATTTTTCCTGAATGTCTATTCTTTGACTGTACTTAATTCACGGAACAGGTCGATATAGTGCCGCAGCCCGCGATAGGACCAAATGAAGATTGCGGCAATAGCGACAATGTACCACCATGAAAATTTACCGGCATCTATCAGATAGTTGACAAATAGGACGAAGAACACCACCGCTCCTATGGCAAGATATATCTCCCCTATCACTGTCAACTTCCGGATTAAGGTGGTCCGTGACAGCACATTGACGGGTGAAAGCTCCGAGATATTTATTTGTTTCAACTTCCGGTACAGAAATCCGTACCACAGAGCCGCAATTAATGGGTAGACGGCGATATATCCTATTATATAACCGGGAAGCTCCACAAGATTCCATATCCAAAAGATAAAGAACAATAGCGCTACCACGAAACCGCAAATGGAAGCTCTACGGTACTGCCCCAAAATGATTGATTGAGCGGTTTGTGATGCCGACACATCAATTTTTATGCTGTCTGTGGTTTTATCCAGCAGTTGATCCAACGCGGACATGCTATGTTTAAGTTCGTCAAGTTGCATATTACATCGATTTTGAAAGTTTATCTTTAATCCTGCGTATTTTAGTGGCTACGGTGTTACGGTTCATTCCGAGAGTATCGGCTATCTTGTCGTAGGAATACTCATCGAGCCACAGGAGGATAATCGCCTTTTCCATATCCTCAAGCTTGCCGATAAGCGCATGAAGGTTACGGAGATTCTCTTTCTGCGCATCGTCCATCTCCGACGACAGTTCGGGTATGCCGACGGTGTCGATGGATTGAGTTTCGATTCGCGGCTTCAACGTGCGTATAGCCATCAGTGCTGCGTTCACCGCCACCCGGTAGATCCAAGTCGACATCAGGCTTTTGCCTCGGAATTGTTTTAGTCCCAGCCAAATATTAACATAGATTTCTTGCCGAAGGTCATCAAACGGCAATTTATCGGTAGCATAGAAATAGCTTACCTTGTTAATGATTCGGGAGTGCTGTTCTATGAGCGAGACAAACTCCTTCTCGTTTATTGGTGGGGCTGCCATACTTAATTTGTTTTGTTTGTTCTGCCTCGTTAGGTGCATTTTTTACGCCAAAAGTTTCACTGATCGATGATTTTTTTCATTGCCGCTGCAAAATTACGAATAATCAGGCATTTTCATTCGCTTTATTTTGGTCGCTGCTGCGGACGGGGCTGCATGAGGGAGGCAAGGAG
>DAAL01000084.1:0-173 GCA_001701065.1 Bacteroidales bacterium GP4 | reverse complement strand
GCTTTCTTCTCGGGTGAGATTTCGGGGCGCGGCTTCTCCGGGGCTTTGGCTGGTTCTTGGGACTGTGTGGGTTCAGGTTTAGGCGTATCGGGGGTTTCCGGTGCAGATGGACGTTCCGGTGCAGGGGCATCGGAGGGTTCAGGCACGGAATCGGAGTCAGGTTTGGGCGCAGG
>DAAL01000156.1:990-3932 GCA_001701065.1 Bacteroidales bacterium GP4 | reverse complement strand
CCATCATTTCAAGCGGTTACGGCGAAGGCGACCACCGCGTCACCAAGGCGATTCACGATGCGCTCGACTCTCCGTTGTTGCGCAACCGTGACATAATGACTTCCAAGAAATTACTGTTCAACGTCTATTTCGACCCCGATGCCGAGCAGGAATTCAGCATGAACGAAACTGACGAGATTACCTCGTTCATCAGCACCATCGATTCCGATGTGGATGTCATCTGGGGTGCCGCTCATGACCGCACACTGGGCAACAAGGTGAAATTCACCATTCTTGCCGCAGGATTCGATGTCACCATCGACAGCGGGAAAGCGCCTAAACGCATCTTGGAATTCGGCACGGAGAACGGCAACAAGAAGGAAAAAGAGGAAAAAAGAGCTGCTGACATTGTCGCAAAAGAATACGGCAAGGATGCTGTCACCCGCATGGAATCCGAAAAGTCTAAGGCTCGTTTCATTGTCCTCCAGCCCTCGCAGATTGACAATGACGAGTTCATCGACGCTTTCGAGAAAAGCCCTGCCTTCAACCGCGACAAAAAGAACGCCGACGAGATAAAATCGATAGGTATGGACAACGCCTCAGCCGCTCCTCAGCCCAAACCTACCGCCCCATCAACCTCCTCCGGCTCCGCCAACAACCCCAACACCATCACCTTCTAACCTCTCGCCATCTCCGACCTCGGCATAACCAATCCGAGTAGCCCGAGTAGCCCGAGATGCCCGAGCCATCTTTCATTCCATCGGGAAGCGGGAAGTTGTGACAACATTCCAGGTGCTGTCACGGCTTGCCGTGACAAACAGTGCGCTCACCTCCGGAATGCGTTCTATCATGGATTTGGCGCGGTCAAGCGGCATTGCCATGCATGCTGTGGCAAGTGCGTCGGCAGTCATGCACCGAGGTGCCACCACAGTCACTGAAAGCACCTCGCTATGGGCTGGAGTGCCTGTAAAAGGATCGATTGTGTGCCCCACACGCTTGCCGTCCACCTCCTTGAAGTTTCGGTAATTGCCTGAGGTCGCTACGGCGCAGTCAGTAACGGCAATAACCGCCATCCGCTCATGAATCACACTGTCCGACGACTCCACCGGCGCGTCAATCATTATACGCCAGTCGGCGTTCCTCGGATTGTGCCCCTTCACGACTATCTCGCCGCCCACTTCCACCATAAAGCAGTCTATGCCGTTGCGTGACAGCATGTCGCCCACTTTGTCGCATCCGTAACCCTTGGCTATCGCGCTGAAGTTAAACAGAGTGCCGGGATGCTTCTTCACCAAACGTCCGTCACCGGTTATCATGCAGTCATTGATGCCCACGCAGCGCAATATGCTGTCGATAAGCTCCGGCGACACCGTGCGCACCGAGTCACGCCGCCTGCCGAATCCCCACAGGTCGACAAGGGGACCCACTGTGGGGTCAAACGCCCCGTAGCTGAGTATATTCACCCGTTTCGACTCTTCAAACACTTCTCTGAACATATCATCCGGCTCATCGGTGCTGTTACGGTTGATGCGGCTCACAACCGACGTGTCATTGAACACTGACAGTGACCTGTCCACCTCCCTGAACACCGAGAGGATGGAATCGCCCATATCCACCGGCGACTGATACACTATGTGATAAGTTGTGTTCCACACAACACCCTCGTTGCTGCGGAAGTCATTCGCTCTTTGGCACGAAATTACGCCCGCGCCAACACACAAAAATGCGATTATTTGCCAAATTTTATTCATCTTGGGGTCAAAAGTACAAAATTTTCCCCACAATTCCGTATATTTGCACAAAGGTGTGAAAATAATGCAACCAATATTTTTAATAGGATACATGGGATCCGGAAAGTCGACACTCGGACGATTGGTGTCGGAACTGACTGGCTATCCCTTCATTGACCTCGACCATTATATCGAAAACCGTTTCCATTCCACGGTAAAGGAGATATTTGCCGAGAAAGGGGAGGAGGGATTCCGCAACATCGAGCGCGCCATGCTCCACGAAGTCAGCGACTTCGAGGACGTGATTGTGGCTTGCGGAGGAGGGACCCCTTGCTTTTTCGACAATATGGAATGGATGAATTCCCACGGTGTCACTGTATATCTTGATGCCTCTGTAGACCGCCTGTTCTCACGGCTTAAACGAGGGAAGGCAAAGCGTCCCCTCATAGCCGACAAAACCGACGAGGAACTGCGCGGATTCATCACCGAGGCACTTGCCGGAAGGCTTCCGCACTACACTAAAGCTGACCACGTGTTCAAGTGTGACCTGCTGGAGTCCGAGAGCGAAAAAGCCGACACGGCAAGGCGTTTTATTAAACAATTCAATATCCCGTCCCATGAATCACGACGATAGCATCTTTGAGACGCAGCCACAGGCGGTGCTGATGGACATTCCCCACAAGCGTTTCTCCATAGGGCTTCCGGCATCGCAGTCAGGAAGCGAACGCCGCTTTCCCCTCACTCCCGAAGCCGTGGCGCAGCTTGTAGGCAATGACTTCTCGGTCTATCTGCAGGCTGGCGCAGCCGACATAATCCATTACACCGATGCACAGTATGAACGCGCAGGTGCCCGCATTGTCACCCGAAAGGAAGCCTTGGGCTGCGACATAGTGATACATCTGTCGCCGCTCACCTCAGCCGATATCCGCATGATGCGCCGGGGAGCTATGCTGCTGACTCTCCTTCACCCTAAAAAACGTTCGGCGGCTTCAATCAAGGAACTGCTGTCCCACAACATCCTCAGCGTGGCTATCGACGAAATCACCGACAACAGCGGACACCCCTCATTTGCCGACATACTCGCCGAAGTGGACGGAAGGGCATCCATAGCTGCCGGAGCGTCGCTGCTTGCCAATGTGTCCCACGGCAAGGGAATCCTCCTTGGAGGTGTCACCGGGATTGTGCCGTGCGAAGTCACTGTGATAGGGTCGGGGATAGCCGCCCGTGCCGCGG
>DAAL01000156.1:682-921 GCA_001701065.1 Bacteroidales bacterium GP4 | reverse complement strand
TCTTCCATGTTAGGCTCCGGCATAGTCACCTCGGTACTCCATCCGCGAGTGCTCGAAAATGCGTTCAGGACTGCCGATATCGTCATTTCCACCCGTCTTGAGACACCTTATCAGGTCAACGCCGATCAAGTGGCTGTGATGAAGAAAGGAGTCATTGTGATGGACCTCGATTACGACAACTCCCCCGCCTTCCCATCGCTTCCCGTGGTGGACATATCTCTTCCGTCAAGCAAGATAGG
>DAAL01000156.1:420-627 GCA_001701065.1 Bacteroidales bacterium GP4 | reverse complement strand
TGAGCAACACTTTCGTCAAGCTCATGCAGGAAATCATGACCTGCGAAGGCGTGACCCACGTGCTCAACTTTGTGCCCGGGCTTCAGAACGCAGTCATCACCTTCTTAGGCAAAGCCGTCAACAAGAAAGTGGCTGAGATAGCAGGGGTGCGCGCCATTGACATTTCCATTCTTCTAAACTGTTCGTGATGGGAAAAAGAAAATTTTA
>DAAL01000156.1:0-353 GCA_001701065.1 Bacteroidales bacterium GP4 | reverse complement strand
CCCGGAGCTAAATATAAGGCGTTTTCGACTCAGGACGAGGCTACTCAAGCGTTCCGGGGCGACCCTAAAGAACAACTCTACGCCCTCCGTGCTATTGCGAAGCACGACCGCCCCACTGTCAACTACGAGGCATTCCCTGAGATACGCCTTGACGCGATGGCTGTGGACGCGGCATGCAGCGGAAACCCCGGTGCCATGGAGTACCGAGGTGTGTGGGTGGGAACCGGTGAAGAGATATTCCATTTCGGTCCTGTCCCAAAAGGCACCAACAACATCGGTGAGTTCCTCGCCTTGGTGCATGCCCTTGCCCTGTGCAAGCAGAAAGGGTGGACAGTACCCATCTACAGCGATAG
>DAAL01000062.1 GCA_001701065.1 Bacteroidales bacterium GP4 | reverse complement strand
ATGATGAGTGAAGGACCGTCGTAAGCCTCAGCCTCGCGGATAGCCTTGAGGGTCTGAGCCTGGTCGGCACCCATAGCCACCTGAGCTACATAAACATAGCCGTAAGTGGTAGCGATGAGACCGAGGTCCTTCTTGCGGATGCGCTTACCTGATGCGGCAAACTTAGCGATAGCACCAAGAGGAGTAGCCTTGGAAGCCTGACCGCCGGTGTTGGAGTAAACTTCAGTGTCAAGAACCAAAATATTCACATCCTTACCGGAAGCGATAACATGGTCAAGACCGCCGAAACCTATATCGTAAGAAGCACCGTCACCACCGATAATCCACTGGCTGCGCTTGATGAGGTAATGCTTGAGTTGAAGAACTTTCTTGCAAGCATCGCAACCGCAAGCTTCCATAGCGGGAATCAATGCGCCGGCTATCTCTTTAGAACGGTCGGCATTGTCCTTCTCGTCAAGCCACTGGGTAGCAAGCGACTTAATTTCATCGCTGCACTTGGGGCAGTCGAGCAATGCGCGTACATCGTTTTCAAGACGGCTGCGCATCTTTTCGTTGGCGATGCACATACCAAGACCGAATTCGCAGAAGTCCTCGAAGAGCGAGTTAGCCCAGGCGGGGCCGTTGCCGTTTTCGTTGCGGGTATAAGGAGTTGAAGGAACTGAACCTGAGTAGATAGAGCTACATCCGGTAGCGTTTGCCACTACTTCACGGTCGCCGAACAACTGAGTGATAAGCTTAACATAAGGAGTCTCGCCGCAACCGGAGCATGCGCCAGAGAATTCAAACAAAGGAGTTGAGAACTGAGAGTTCTTGACATTTGCCTTAATGTCGACGAGGTTAGCCTTTGACTTAACGTTGTTGACACAGTAATCCCATTCAGCCTGAACATCGAGCTGAGTTTCAAGCGGCTTCATAGCGAGAGCCTTCACGCCCTTCTTGCCGGGACACACATCGACACAGTTGCTACATCCGAGACAGTCGAGAACGTCGACAGCCTGAAGGAAGCGCATTCCGGTGAATGTCTTGCCGATAGCAGGAATGGTGTCGTTTTCGCCGAACGGAGCGGCAGCAAGTTCTTCCGGAGTAAGAACGAACGGACGGATAGAAGCGTGAGGACATACATAAGCACACTTGTTGCACTGGATACAGTTTTCTTCAATCCATTCAGGCACAAATGCTGCCACACCGCGCTTTTCATATTTGGCAGTGCCCTGTTCCCAAGTGCCGTCGGCATTGTGGGCAAACGCTGATACGGGAAGCAAGTCGCCGTCCTGAGCGTTGATGGGGCGAACCACCTTATTGATGAATTCAGGATCATTGTTAGGAGCCGGAGCCTCAACGTCAAGGGTAACCCATGCGGGATCCACGTCAAGTTTCTTATATTCACCGCCGCGGTCAACAGCTGCGTAGTTCTTGTCGACAACGTCCTGACCCTTCTTGCCGTAGCTCTTGACGATGAATTTCTTCATCTGCTCAACAGCGAGGTCAACGGGGATAACTTCGGTAATGCGGAAGAATGCTGACTGGAGGATGGTGTTGGTGCGGTTGCCAAGACCTATCTCCTGAGCTATCTTGGTAGCGTTGATGTAATATACGGTGATGTTGTGCTCGGCAAAGTAACGCTTAACCTTGTTAGGCAAGTTCTGAGCAAGCTCTTCGCCTTCCCATATAGTGTTAAGAAGGAAAGTACCGTTGTCACGAAGACCGCGGGTAACATCGTACATGTGGAGGTAAGCCTGAACGTGGCAAGCCACGAAGTTAGGAGTAGTCACCAGATAAGTAGAGCGGATGGGCTGATCGCCGAAACGCAAGTGAGAGCAGGTGAAACCACCTGACTTCTTGGAGTCGTAAGCGAAGTAAGCCTGGCAATATTTATTGGTGTTGTCACCGATAATCTTCACTGAGTTCTTGTTGGCACCTACAGTACCGTCAGCGCCAAGACCGAAGAATTTAGCTTCGTAAGTGCTCTTGTCGCCAAGTGCGATTTCCTCTTTCATGGGGAGTGACAAGAATGTCACGTCATCCACGATACCGAGGGTGAAGTTATTCTTAGGCTCGGGCAATGAAAGGTTTTCGTACACAGCAAGAATCTGTGCGGGAGTAGTATCCTTTGAAGCAAGACCGTAACGACCGCCCACAATGACAGGAGCGTTTTCAACTCCGTAGTAGCAGTCGACCACGTCAAGGTAAAGAGGTTCGCCGTTAGCACCGGGTTCTTTGGTGCGGTCAAGCACAGCTATGCGCTTTGCAGTCTTGGGCACAGCGGCAAGGAAATGCTTGGCTGAGAACGGACGGTACAAGTGAACTGACACAAGACCCACCTTTTCGCCCTTTTCAGTAAGATAGTCGATAGCTTCCTGAGCAGCCTGAGTGACTGAACCCATGGCGATGATGACACGTTCAGCATCGGGAGCGCCGTAGTATTTGAACAGACCGTATTTTCTTCCGGTGATTTCGGAAATCTTGTTCATGTAGTCCTCAACTATTTCAGGAACTGCATCGTAATATTTGTTGGAAGCTTCACGGTGCTGGAAGAATACGTCGCCGTTTTCAGCCATACCGCGGGCAACAGGATTAGCAGGGTTAAGAGCGCGGGCGCGGAACTCGGCTATAGCTTCGTGGTCAACGAGCGGAGCCAAATCGTCGTTTTCGAGCATCTCAATCTTCTGTATTTCGTGAGAAGTACGGAATCCGTCAAAGAAGTTCACGAAAGGCACACGTGACTTAAGTGTTGACAAGTGAGCGACACCGGCAAGGTCCATAACTTCCTGAACAGAACCTTCAGCAAGCATAGCAAAACCGGTTTGACGCACTGACATCACATCCTGGTGGTCACCGAAGATGCTCAATGCATGAGATGCAAGTGTACGTGCTGACACATGGAAAACACAGGGGAGCAACTCGCCTGCGATTTTGTACATGTTGGGAATCATCAGCAACAAGCCCTGAGAAGCAGTGTAGGTAGTGGTGAGAGCACCGGCTTGAAGAGAACCGTGCACAGCACCGGCTGCACCACCCTCTGACTGCATCTCCTGTACTAAAACAGTTTCGCCAAAGAGGTTTTTACGACCAGCGGCAGCCCATTCATCGACATATTCTGCCATTGTGGATGACGGGGTGATGGGATAGATAGCAGCCACTTCAGAAAACATATAGCTGATGTGGGCAGCAGCCTGATTACCATCGCAGGTCAAGAATTTCTTTTCTTTACTCATAATTGTGTAATCTATTTAGATAGGAAAAATTTTCAAAATTTGCCACAAAACAAAACGCAAACGTTTTGCAACCACAAAATTAGTCATTTCTGCGCTAAATGCCAAAACTAATCGCTAAA
>DAAL01000064.1 GCA_001701065.1 Bacteroidales bacterium GP4 | reverse complement strand
TCCTTGACTTAAAACCGCACTCCGCCGGTCTGAAAAACGGGAGTACTATACAGTTTCTAAGATTCAGCTTTTTAATAACTAATTAATCGGTTTACATTTTACACAATGAGTATAGTCGTAAGCAATTTATCGTATGTGTTTCAAGACGGCACATCAATCATCAGCAATATTAATTTCTCAATAAATTCTAAAACAAAATGTGCTCTTATAGGGGCAAACGGATGCGGAAAATCTTCCTTGATAAATCTTCTCGCCGGCAATATTATGCCCACCGAAGGAAGTATATCGATGGACGATAGTCCCTATCTTGTTCCTCAACACTACGGGCAATATAACGATTTTACCGTAAGCGAGACGCTCGGAGTAAACTCTAAGATGACAGCACTTGCTGCGATACTTTCCGGGGATTCATCGGAAATAAATTACGAAATTATAGGTGATAACTGGACTATTGAGGATGACATCCGTAACGCTCTTAATTCATGGGGATTAAAGAATGTACGACACAATTCCCTTATCAAGTGCCTAAGCGGAGGAGAAAAGACAAAAGTTTTCCTTGCCGGGATATTATTGCATAATCCAAGCATTATTTTGATGGATGAACCGACAAACCATCTTGATGAGGAATCGCGTCATTTACTTTATGATTTTATTGACAATTATAACGGAACTTTACTTGTTGTCAGCCATGACAGATCGCTATTGAATCGCTTTTCGACAATTTTTGAGTTGTCCGATAAAGGGATTAGCCGATACACGATGAACTTTGAAAAATATTGCGAAACCGTTGATAACGAAAACCGAGTATTGATAGAGAGAACTGATGCTATAAAGAAGGATTTACGTAAGGAAAAGGCAATAGCAAGGGAAGTTGCGGAGCGTCAGCAAAAACAAAATTCAAGGGGACAACGCCATAGCCAACAAAAGGGTATAGCTCGTATCTCAATGGGAAATCTTAAAAATCATGCTGAGAACTCTACTGCCAAGCTAAATAACACTCATCAGAATAAAATCGAGAGTTTGACAAATAGGCTCTCGGAAGCTACATCTCGTGTTAAGGATCTTAACCGAATGGCAGTAGACTTTTCATCGTCAGATATCCATATCGGAAAAATTCTTATAGAGACAAAATGTCTTAATCACTCATACTCCGGAAACGACAACTTATGGCATAGCGACCTTAGTTTTGTGATTCGCAGCGGTGACCGCATACGTGTTACCGGGAGTAATGGTTCAGGCAAAAGTTCTCTTATGAAAATCATTATGGGGGATTTGACACCATCTTGCGGTAATATCTATCGCGCAGGTGACTTAAAGTGCGTTTATCTCGATCAAGAATATTCTTTAATTGACAATGGCATAACCATTTCAGAACAGATACAACAATTCAATAATCACTTTCTTCCTAAACATGAACTTAATATACGTCTTAATCGCTTTTTGTTTCCTGAATCCTCATGGATGAAGGCATGTTCAGCACTTAGTGGAGGAGAAAAAATGCGTCTTGCTTTGTGTTGTCTCATGGTTGCCGACAATGCTCCTGATATGATAATAGCCGATGAACCGACAAATAATCTGGATTTATTCAATCAGGATATATTGACTGATACACTTATAAAGTATTCCGGGACTCTTATCGTAATCAGTCATGATTCCCATTTTGTGAGTAAGCTATCATTGAACCACCAAATATCCTTATAAGGACATCACTCATTTTATATAGTGTGACATCTGCAACACAAATTGGTTAATGACTTCCGGTTAGCTAAACTTTTTATAAAAAGGATATTCTATCTATGACGAAATACAGCATTGAGCCAGAAGATGATTGGTATGTTGTATTTTATTCGGATATGGGTTGGTCGGGTAAAACACGAATCAAAATTGTAGACGGGAAAATTGACGACTATCAGCGATTAAAATAGTAGAGATTTGTTGTTATAAAAAAAATGAAAGGTCGGAGTGAATATCCGACCTTTCGTTTTTATAAATGTGTATGTTTATATTTTATTTAAGCGAACCGTTTTCGGCTTCCTGTACCATTTCAGGGCTTGCGGTTATATAGATTTCCACACGACGGTTTTGAGCACGTCCGGCAGCTGTCTCATTTGATGCAACATAATCTGCCATCGGAACACCTTTTGCTGTCAATCGAGTGGGTGATACGCCTGAATTTACCAGATAGGTAAGCACAGCATCGGCACGTTCGGCTGACAATTTCTGGTTTACGGCAAATGAACCGGTATTGTCGGTAAATCCTATAATCTGAACGTCAGTCAACGGATTCTGTTTCAATGAAACAGCAAACTGGCTCAAATCCTGCTGAGCCTGCGGGTTCAAAGTGTATTTTCCGGTGGGGAACAATATGCCGCCGTCAAAGGTAACTTTTATAGCCTGTAAACCGTTCTGGTCAACTGTAGGTTCCACTTTGGCTTCAGGAAGTGTCTGAGCAAGCTGTTCCTGCTGCTTATCCATCTTCTTTCCTATGAGGGCACCGGCTCCTGCGCCTACAACAGCACCGATGGCGCTACCTATACCTGCGCCTTTTCCTCCGCCTATAAGAGCTCCGATACCTGCACCGGCAGCTGCACCNNATTGTTCCCCACCGGAAAATACACTCACCCTTACCGGTATTGTTCATTGAATTACATCCCGATGTAACGAGAAGACTCGCTGCAATCAAAGTTGCGCACGTTACTTTAAGCATCTTCATAATAATACTCAATTTTTAGTTACTAATTTATGTGTGCAAAGGTAGGCTTATTTTCCATAATTAGAAAATTTTCTCGTCCTTTACTTCTTTTAAGACAAGAGAAAAGTGCACTTTGTTTTTATTGAATGAGGAATTTTGAGTAAGTTTGCATAAAATTTGCATTTTTAACAATGGGAATGAATAAAAAGTTAAAAATAGGACAAAGTTCGGCTTTATTGTTCCATATAGGAGCTATTGTGGTGGTGGCTATGTGGGGATTCTCATTTGTCTCCACTAAGGTGCTTCTTGAAAACGGCATACAGCCCACGGAGGCTTATGTGTATCGTACTTTTCTCGCTTATATACTCACTTTGTTGTTCTGTCACAGAAGGATAATGGCTAATTCCCTCAGGGATGAAGTCCTTTTTATGGTGTGCGGAGCATGTGCCGGTTCGCTGTATTTCATTGCTGAAAACACTGCGCTTGAATACACTTTGGTGTCCAATGTGTCACTGATTGTGACGCTTTCGCCTTTGCTGACAACGCTTCTCATCGGAGCTATATATAAGAGCGAAAAGCCGGGTAAATGGGTATATGCAGGATCGCTTATAGCGGTGTTCGGTGTGGGATGCGTCATTTTCAACAGTTGTTTTGCGCTTGACATCCGTCCGTTGGGCGACTTGCTTTCTCTTGCCGCCGCCCTGTCATGGTCAGTCTATTCACTGGTTTTGCGCAAACTAAACGCGCTTTATACCGTCATGTTCATATCCCGTAAGACCTTCTTTTATGGAATAATCACAGCTATACCGTTTCTGGTCATGCAGCCGGAACACAGTTCCATAGCGGTGTTCACTCACATGGACGTGTGGATTAATTTCTTGTTCTTGGGTATATTCTGTTCTACTCTTGCGTTTATTCTGTGGGCATGGGTAGTGAAAGGGTTGGGTGCGATATCCGCCAATAATTATCTGTATTTTCAGCCTATAGTGACACTGGTGGCTTCCGCGCTTGTGTTGGGCGAGAAAGTTTCTATTATCGGCTACACCGGATGTGCCCTAATTCTGTTGGGAGTGTGGGTCAGTGACCGCAAAAACACGACCAAGCCGATGAAGACCCATTAAGGGACGCTTAAACTTAATATTCTATACATATACAGTCAATCACAATGAAAAAAGTAATCTTATTATCGCTGTTGCTATGTGCTTCAGGTGTAGGGAGGGCGGATACGATTAAGGTGGACAAGTTCAAGTATGCCGGTCCGTTCCCTCTGACTGATCCATTTATGGTAGATACCGTGGATGTGAATTCAAAACCGTATTCTGTCAGTGGATTGGTGGACCGTCCGGTGAAAAAACGCAATGCCAAGGATGTGACATCGGCATCTTTGCCGCACTATGACGGAGGAAAGGCATTGAACAATCTGTCATTCAAGCTGAATAACACCGGTTATGGCACCGGAACTATTAAGGTGGAGGGTATAAGCGGTGATTATGCCGTATTTATCGACGGTAAAAAGAATTTTGGCGGCACTTTAGCTTTGAATCCTGCCACACACGATGTGGACATTCAGTATATTTCCTCGCCGGAGTCGGCTGACTCTATATCGGTGACTGTAATTTCCGATAAAGACGGAATGATTATGGTGAGTGAAGCTGACAGCCGTTTCTACACCATAGAGGATGTGCTTCACGGCAAGCGAATAAGCAGCGTGTCGCTTTCGCCTGACGGTAAGTATATGATTCTGTCTTACACCACAACCCGTGCAGGAGGACAGTCGGACTACACATATCGGCTCGTGAATGTAGNNGAGGAAATATACTGAATGTCCACATTGCTGAGTTTGATCATTATGTGGGATGGTTGCCTAAGACCACCAAATTGTATTATGAAAAAAGAGGCGTTGACGGTCGACAGCTTATGCTGCTTGATCCGGTAACTAACGCATCGGAAGTGTGGGTCGACAATATTCCGGAAGGGGGATTTGTGATAAGCCCCGATGAGTCGTATCTGCTTTATACGATGGTGGAGGAAGGTCCGGCAGAAGATCCGGCAGTGTATCAGGTGATTAATCCTGAAGACCGCCAGAGGGGGTGGCGCAACCGCGTGAATGTGGCTAAGTACGACATTTCCACCGGAGTTATGCAGCCGCTTACGTTTGGCTACCACAATGCTTATCCGTCGGACATATCAGCCGATGGCAGATATGTGTTGTTGCAGGTGATGGAAAACCGGTTCACTAAACGTCCCACTTCGCTCACATCCATCTATCGGCTTGACGTGAACACGCTTAAGAGCGATGTTTTAGTGGATAAGGACGGATTTGTAGGGAATGCGACGTTTTCACCCGACGGCAAACAGGTGATGATAACCGGAACTCCCGAAGCGTTTGACGGCATAGGCAATACTTTGCCTGCAGGGGTAATTCCCAATATGACTGAAAACGAGATTTTCCTTATGGACATTGACACCAAGATAGTGCGTTGCCTTACCAAGGAGTTTGACCCGAGTGTGAGCCGTGCGGCGTGGTCCAATGTTGACGGAAACATATATTTTGCGGCTGAGGACAAGGACAGCGTAAATCTGTTCTGCCTTAATCCCTCCACAATGCGTATCAGCCAGTTGCCTGTCCCGGAAGAGGTCATAAACAGTTTCTCGCTTGCCGAGACATCGCCGCTGCTTGCCGCTTACGGGGTGAGCTCGTCCAACTCCCAGCGTCTTTACACGTTTGACACGAAGAACGGCAAGATTACATTGAAGGAGGACTTGAGCGCTGACATTCTGGACGGTGTGAAACTGGGCGAATGCCGCACATGGACATTCAAGAATGACCGTGGTGACACTATTTATGGACGTTACATCCTGCCGCCTGACTTTGACCCGGCTAAAAAGTACCCCATTATAGTGAACTACTATGGCGGGT
>DAAL01000204.1 GCA_001701065.1 Bacteroidales bacterium GP4 | reverse complement strand
AGTTCATTTAAGGTATCGATTAATGAAAAAGGCTCGTTACGAATGACGGTATAAGTCTTTATGAGATGTGGGTTGATGTCATTGACAATAGCCCTTTTGATATTGGGATACTTCTGGAGCATGAAAAAAAGCATAGCACCTCCACCCACAAACGGCTCGATGTAGGTCACGTCATTTTCGCGACGGAATGTTTCCGGCAAAAATGAATCTATGGTAGGAAGCAACTGGGTCTTGCCTCCCGCCCACTTTAGAAAGGGCTTAGCCTTTGTTTTTGTCATAGTTTGCACTATCATTCAGTTACAAGCTAATAAACGGAAAACTCCTATGTAGCATCTGAATGCCGACCAAGGACTGTAACGACTACAGCGGAGTTCTCAAAGTTTGTTCGGCTCGCGCCATATGTCTTTGTATTTGATTAGCAGGTCATTTTCAGATTGGCGTTACTTTTATCAAATACAAATTTACAAAGAGTTTCTGACATTACAATCGAATATGCTAATAAACATCACGGTGGATGCATATTATTTTTTAGAACATCTTATGAAAAAATCGCTAACTTTGTCCTCTGAATCGTGTAGACTTCACTGTCTCTATAAAAGCAAAAACGACTAACTGAGAACATATGGAAGATGATTTTAAAGAAGTATCGGAAAGTTACACTGTAGCCGAAGCCATCCATGAGGCTCAAAGATGCCTGCACTGCAAGGTACCGGCATGTAAGAAAGGATGTCCTATCAGCAATGATATTCCGGAATGGATATCGGAACTCGCCAAGGGAAATTTCGGGAACGCTCTATCAATTATCCATCACCGGAGCAATCTGCCGGCGGTGTGCGGCAGGGTGTGCGCCCATGAACGCCAATGCGAGGGCAACTGCATACTGAACAAGAAAGGAAACCACATTAATATAGGAAAACTTGAACGCTTCATAGCTGACTTCGATTCCGATGCAGGACTTACCCATGAGGCTATCCCGGAGAAAAACCGAGGACGTGTAGCCGTCATAGGGAGCGGTCCGGCAGGCTTAACGATAGCCGGCGACTTATCCCGTCAAGGATTCGCGGTGGAGATATTCGAGATGGAACCGGAAGCGGGCGGCGTGCTTATGTTCGGAATCCCGGAATACCGTCTTCCCAAGGATGTGGTAAGGCGCGAGATTAAAAAGATAGAGAATCTCGGCGTAACCATTCATCTAAACTCCACCATAGGAAAAAACATGACCGTCGACGACTTGTTTGCGCAAGGATTCGACGCAATATTCATGGGAACCGGCGCAGGCAAGCCCAAGAAGCTTGACATTCCCGGCATAAACCACCGCGGAGTGCGTCAGGCGATATGGTTTCTACGCCGTGTCAGCCTATTCCAGAATGGCAGCATAAAGCGCAACGAGGTTGTAGTGGGCCCCGGCGATAAAGTATTCGTGATAGGATGCGGCAATACTGCGATGGACGCGGCACGCACGGCACTGCGCATGGGAGCCGAGGAGGTGTCCATTGTCTACCACCGCACCATAAACGAGATGAAAGCACTGCGGTCAGAATACGACGACGCGTTTGCTGAAGGAGTTAAATTTCTGTGGGAATCGTCAGTGACTGAAATCGAAGGGGGCGAAAACGGCAAACTCAAATCCATCACCCTCGACACCAAAGGCACGGAGAAAAAGGTTGACGCTGACTGGATAATTCTCGCTGTGGGAAATGCGCCGGCGGCACGCATTGTGTCATCGACCGAAGGCATCAATGTGGATGAAAAAGGCTATGTGCTGACACGTGAAACTCCTTACGGGATGACCACGCGCCCGGGAGTATTTGCCGGAGGTGACGTAACCAACCGTCCCGCCACAGTGGTCCATGCCATGCAGGACGCGAAAATGGTGGCGGAAGGCATAGCGAAGTACATTGACGCAATCAAACTTATAGAACGGATAAACGCCGATTCACCCCGATAAACGACACCATCCGATGCCTTGCAATGAGCCTTTTCATGCAAGGCATCATTTTTTGGTCGAAAGAGGAAGCGGAGTTGGTCGAAAAATCCTTTACAAGGAGAAACGCCCGATTTAAATTTGCACAAGAAATTAAAAAACTATACGACGATGAAAAATTTAAGTTTTCTTGTGCTTGCACTTGTTATCATGAGCTTCCTGCAGTCTCATGCCACGGTAGTGAAAGGAACTCTTGTGGATTCTCTGCTCAACGAGGGAGAACCGTTCGCCACAGTCAAGGTGTTCAAATCACTTAAATCGGACAAACCGATCGCCACTTCTCTGACCGACAACGAGGGCAATTTCAGCCAGCCGATAAACAACAAGGGTAAATACGTAATGCGGTTNNGTTCAGCGCATTCGGAAAGAAGGACCTTACCCTGAATGTGACCGTAGCCGGCGAAGAAGAGATAGACCTCGGCAAACTCTACATGAGCGGCGATGCCGTCATGATGGACGAGGTGGTTGTGACAGCACAGAAACCGCTGGTGAAGATGACCGCCGACCGACTCACCTACAATGTGTCGGAGGACAACGAGTCGAAAACCTACACCTTGCTGGACATGCTGCGCAAGGTGCCGATGGTGACGGTGGACGGCGAGGACAATATCACGGTTAACGGCTCATCCAGCTTCAAAGTGTATGTTGACGGAAAGCCGAGTATGCTCTTCTCGACCAATCCCAACCAGATATTCAAAGCCATGCCGGCATCGACCGTGCAATCCATAGAGGTAGTGACCAATCCGGGAGCGCAATATGACGCAGAAGGAGCCGGCGGCGTGCTTAATCTGATAATGGACAAGGTGCAGGGACCTGCCTCGACCAACGGCTACAACGCTACCATAGGCGCACGCGGAAGAACTTCCGTCCACTGACATCTT
>DAAL01000083.1 GCA_001701065.1 Bacteroidales bacterium GP4 | reverse complement strand
GAGCCTGAAAGCTCTCCGGTGCTGTCAGGCGGAAAGCCCGGACCCCATAAAATTCAGGGCATAGGAGCCGGTTTTGTCCCCAGGAACTACAATGCGGCTGTCGTGGACAGGGTGATTCCCGTAAGCAATGACGACGCATTCACCGGCGCGCGGCTGTTGGCTAAAGAAGAAGGATTGCTNNCTGCTTGCCGGAATCTCGTCGGGAGCGGCGCTCTATGCGGCGATTCAGCTTGCCAAAAAGCCCGAATATGCAGGGAAAACCATCGTGGCGCTGCTGCCCGATACCGGCGAACGCTACCTCTCCACCCCTCTCTTCGACCGATAACGACTTTTAGAAACAGTTTAAAGACTACATAAACCTGTCCCATTTCCCTTATGAACAAAGGAATTTTAAGGTCAGTACAGCTATGTTGTATCATCGCCGTGGCATTATTCATGACTGCTTGCGCTAACGGCGATGATACCCATTCAGCCGCCGAGAGCGTGTGCGGACACATTGTCGACATAAAAAATAAAACCACTTACCCCGGCGAGATTATAATTAAAGACGGTATTATCGACACCATCCTTGTGCTCGACCGTCTGCCTGACGATGCGCCTCATCTGTTGCCCGGGTTCGTGGATGCTCATGTGCACATAGAAAGTTCTATGCTCACCCCGGCTAATTTTGCGAAGCTTGCACTCTCCCACGGCACTGAGGCAGTGGTGGCTGACCCGCATGAAATTACCAATGTGCTTGGCGAAGAAGGGCTTGAATTCATGATCGAAAACGCCGCGTCCTCACGGTTTGTGTGTCATTTCGGATTGCCCTCTTGTGTGCCTTCGTCCCATCTCGAAACAGCCGGCGCAGTCATTGACGCTTCTGCCACGGAACGGCTTCTGCGAAAGCCGGGCATTCATTTCCTTGCCGAGATGATGAATTACCCCGGGGTCATAAGCTCCCATCCTGAAACCATGGCTAAAATATCCGCTGCCGTTAAACTCGGAATGCCGGTCGACGGACATGCGCCGGGTGTCACCGGAGCCGACCTTGACACCTACATCGCAGCCGGCATATCCACTGACCATGAATGCTCTACCGTGGAAGAGGCGCGAGAACGCATCAGCAAAGGGATGAAAGTAATTATCCGTGAGGGAAGCTCAGCAAGGAATTTCGATGAGCTCTATCCTGTAATAGCCGATGCGCCGGAAATGGTGATGCTCTGCTCCGATGACAAACATCCCGATGACCTCATCGAATCCCACATTGACGGAATGGTACGTAAAGGATTGAAAAAGGGTCTATCGGTATGGGATCTGCTGAGAGCCGCATGCCTCAATCCCGTGCAACATTACGCACTCCCCACCGGTGAAATGCGCAAAGGCGATAAAGCCACTTTCATAGCAGTGGACAACCTCCGTGATTTGAACGTGCTTGCCGCTTATATTGACGGAAAAATGGTGTACGACAACGGTCGAGGAGTGCTGGAAGAGAATCTGTCATCAGGCGCAAAGGTTCCGGAATCCACCCCTAATAACTTCAAAGCCGATAAAATAACATCCGATGACATCACTGTGGACACCTCAGGGGCGCACAGTGCCAGGGTGATTGTTGCCGAAGACGGACAATTGCTCACTTCATCAAAGACCATTGATGTAACTGCCCTCGACACGCCTCAAATCCAAAAGATAGTCGTATACAACCGTTACGGCAGCGGAACTCCGCAAGTTGCCTATATCGAGGGGTTCAACATTACAAAAGGGGCCATTGCCGCAACCATCGCCCACGACAGCCACAACATCATAGCCATTGGCGCAACCGACGAAGAAATTGTTGATGCAATAAACTCGCTTATCGAAGTGAAAGGCGGTATAATCGCTGTAAACAACGGCAAGAAACTATTGCTGCCGCTGCCAATAGCAGGACTTATGTCTACTGACGACGGTCCAACTGTGGCAAACCGCTACCGTGAACTTCTTGCCGCAGCCAAGGACATGGGATGCTCATTCCGTTCTCCGTTCATCACCATGTCATTCATGGCTCTGCCTGTGATTCCCCAATTAAAGCTAACTGATAAAGGACTCGTCGATGTGAATCTGTTCGACTTTGTGCCGCTGCTCATCTTATAAGATTGTTTAAATTATTCTCAATGCTGCGACGTTTTTATCTTACATTTTGATTTTAAACCAACTTTTCATTACTTTTGCACAATATTAAAACCATCTGATAATGAAAAGGATTTTGCTTATACTCACTGGTATCTTATGCTACCTCTTTACCTCCGCTAATAACGTTGTTATCACAGGCACCATATCTCCCAAACAGGACGGTTGCGTCATGAGGGCGTACCTTGATGAGGGGAGTATAATGGAACAAGCGGCAATGGATACTGTGCGTAACGGCAAATTCCGTATCGAATTTGACCTCACTCAGCCCGACACACGGTTTATATACTTGTCATGCTTGGAATACGGCAGCCGGCAGCTACGGTATTTTCCCGTAAAACCGGGAGCTGAAGTCAATGTGGACATCACATCTCCCAATATTTTCCAATGGGAAATAACGAGCAATATTCCTGAACAGGCGCAGTATGGTGCATTTGCCGACGGCGTAAAGGACCTTAAGGTGGCTTATGACGATTTGGATGCCCGGTTGGAAGCTGTTGATTCCGATTCCACTCTCACTTACGATGAGAAGCGTAATCTTTGGAATCGCATCAAGCAAGCCATGGATTCTGTTGACAATCAAGTGATTCTGAAACAGACTGAATTATTTAAGCAGCTTCCGGTGTCCGAAATGTGGATGCAAGTGTTTAACGATGCCGTAAGATTCCTTGACTCGGTGCCGGATTCCGTTGTGCTTGACCTGAAAAATACCTATGAAGCTCTTCCCGCTCAATGGAAGGAGTCGAAAAGCGGGCAACAGATTAAAGCCTATCTCTATCCTCCCGAAGTGGTAGGGGAAGGCGACATGATGGCTGACGCTGATTTTTATGACCTTGACGGCAACATCAGGCATCTCGCTGAATTTAACGGCAAATGGCGGTTGCTTGACTTTTGGAGCGCAGGCTGCTATCCGTGTATTGTAGCGACTGCCGAGCTGCAGATGACGGCTGACCAGTACAAGGACTCTTTGGAGGTAGTCAGCATCTCGCGTGATCCCGAAAAACAGTGGCGTGCCGCTTCACAAAGGCACAACATCACCTGGACCAACTGGAATGACCTGAAAGAAGAGACTGGCATACACATGAAGTACGGCATCAATGCGCTCCCCACCTTTATACTCGTATCTCCCGACGGAAAAATAGTCGAAAAATGGGACGGTTATAGCTTCGGAGCATTAAGAAAACACATCCGTTCCCGGCTAAAGCTGCAGCCCGAACCGGCTGTTAATCAATCAGGCGACACCGTGACTGTCCATAACCCTGTCGTGGAACAGAACACTACCGATGGCATTATCGAATTAGAGAAGGTCGTGATTACCCCCGATGCCGTCACCCTACATTTCTTGGCGTTCCAACATCCTCAATATTGGATAAAGATAGTCCCTGAATCCTATATTATGACACCTGACGGCACCCGATACACAACTACCGGTGCCGACGGCATCGAATTAGGCGCAGAATACTACACAGGCAAAGACTGGACGGGGCGATTCAGCCTTACATTCCCGCCGCTTCCCCACGACACCGCCACCTTCGACTTCGTCGAATCCCCCGACTGGCAACTCAACGCCATCCACCTCCCCTAACACTTGGCGTAACCATGCACTTAATCGAATACGAAAACCCGACAATATTTTGATTTAAACCAACTTTTCACTATTTTTGCCCCATTGAATGAATTACAATATCACATTATGAAAAAAGCTACATTAACTTTATTGACAGCCATTCTGGCGGTTTCAGCTTCGGCGCAGCTGAAACTGACCGAGAAAAACATCGATGAAATTCTCAACGCCATGACCCTTGAAGAGAAAGCCGCCCTGCTCGTGGGTGGCGGCAACCGCGGGTT
>DAAL01000162.1:267-10859 GCA_001701065.1 Bacteroidales bacterium GP4 | reverse complement strand
AACGAAGATATGTACTTTTTTGCGTATTTTTGTACCATAAAAAGCACCCAGCATGGCTACAAGTTATCTACAGATTGAGAATCTCACAAAAAGTTACGGTGACCGCATCCTTTTCGAGGATGTGACATTAGGCATCTTTGAAGGCGACAAGACAGGGCTGATAGCAAAAAACGGCACCGGAAAGTCCACCCTTCTGCGCATTATTGCCGGAAAAGAGGGATGCGACAGCGGAAATGTCATTTTCCGTTCGGGGCTGCGAGTGGGTATTCTTGACCAGACTCCGACTTTCAATCCGGCGCACAATGTGCTTGAAGCATGTCTTGAGAACTACCATCCCGAGGCGCACCACGAAGAGTGGGATGCCGAAGACCGCGCGAAGCAGTTGCTGGGTCAACTTGGACTGCACGACCTGACGCTTTCGGTGGGTGTACTGTCGGGCGGACAGATTAAACGCCTTGCCTTGGCGCAGCTAATTCTGAATTCTCCTGACCTTATAATACTCGACGAGCCTACCAACCACCTTGACATAGCTACAATCGAGTGGCTTGAAAACTACTTGTCACGTCAACGCGTAACGCTATTGCTTGTGACACACGACCGTTACTTTCTTGACCGTATGACTAACAAGATAATAGAGATTGACAATCAGCGGGTGTACACTTACGAAGGTAACTACAACAATTATCTGCGCCGCCGTCAGGAACGCATTGACGCTATGTCGGCGGAATTGAGCAAAGTAAAAAACACTCTGCGCAAGGAGCAGGAATGGATGCGCCGCCAGCCGCAGGCGCGCGCCGGAAAAGCGAAATACCGCATCGACGCTTTCTACGACCTTAAAGAACGCTCACGCGTCAACCTAAAAGAAAACAATGTGGAACTGAATGTAAAGTCATCCTACATAGGTTCAAAAATATTTGAGGCGGAACACATCTCAAAACGTTTCGGCGACAAAATAATACTCGATGACTTTACCTATAACTTCGCACGATACGAGAAAGTGGGCATCGTTGGAAACAACGGAGCCGGAAAATCCACATTCATCAAGATGCTTCAAGGACTTGAACCGGCTGACAGCGGAACATGGAATGTGGGTGAAACAGTGCGTTTCGGCTACTACAGCCAGCAAGGCATCCAGTTCAACGAATCGAAAAAAGTGATTGACGCAGTGACAGAGATAGCCGATGACATAGTGGTGAACGACAATGTGCGCTACTCGCCCATGCAGTTCCTCACTCATTTCCTTTTCTCTCCGGCTGACCAGCAGAAGTACATCTCCACGCTTAGCGGCGGCGAGAAAGCACGTCTTTATCTTGCGACAGTGCTGATGCGTTCACCCAATTTCCTCATCCTCGACGAGCCCACAAATGACCTTGACATAATCACTCTTTCTATCCTGGAAGACTACCTGCAGAGTTTCAAAGGCTGCGTGATTGTCATAAGCCATGACCGTTTCTTCCTCGACAGCATCGTGGATCATCTATTTGTGTTTGAAGGTGAAGGAGTGATTAAAGATTTCCCCGGCAACTACAGCGAATACCGCCAATACGTAGCGGAACTTGCCAAGACACAGGATGAAGACAAAACCCCACGGCAAGAGCCGTCGAAACCTCGGCGTGAACGCGATGCCAACCGAATGACATTCAAGGAACGCAAGGAATTTGAATCGCTTGAAAAAGAGATTCAATCATTGACTGAAGAAAGGAATGCCTTGGAAGCTATATTCAACAGCGGGGAGGTGGTTGATGATATCATAGCGAAATCGGAACGTTACAACAGCATAAAAGAGATTCTTGACGAAAAAGAACTCCGTTGGCTGGAACTGTCCGAAAAGAGTTAAAGGAAATCCATCGTATGCAACACCATTGTTAGANNCGTTCACGCCGAGGTTTCGACGGCTAATGCAACAATAGAGTAATAGCTGTAAGCCCGGCAACAATAAGGAACACACTTATTTTAAGCATCCAAGCGAAAGCCGAGGAGTTTTCTGCCTTAGGCAACGAAGCTGCTTTCACCTTAACTGAACTCATTACAGGCTGGTTCATTTCCGATTTTTCAAGATAATTGTTCATAGAGGTTGGGGTTAATAGGTTTACTCTAACAATGGTGTTGCATACGATGCATTACGCATAACCCATAGTCAGGTTTAACGTTATAACACAATCATGCTAAAAAATGTTCAGCCGAAAGTGATTTTTTTATCGCACAACCGCCAATTTTACAGCTTTGTCGCAATTTTGATGAACAAATTACGCCCCAGATAGGACAACAACGCTCCCGCCTTGTTTTTTCTCCGCACTTTAGGATTCCATAACGAGCAACGGCGGAATCGCCTAATATTGCTCCAGCACTCGTCATATTCTGCCCTGTCCCTCTCCCCTTCCCTGGCAAGAAGGATGAGCATATTGAACGATGCGCTCATGTGGCGGTCGTAAGCGCCTTTTATCAGCTGCGGCATCTCCCGTTCCACCATATCCACAATCCGTGAAGTCACTTTAAGCACATCAAGCCTGCGTTCCGTAAAATGCCCTAAGATGCTTGCGTCGTGCTTGCGGTAGAAGTACAGGTTACGGTCCACAATCTTTATTTTGTCCGCTTTGAGCAATATGCGCGCCATTAGGTCGAGATCCTCGTACAGAATTTCTTCACTGAAGCGTTCTTTCGCCAGAAGTTCTCGCTTGAACATCTTTCCGCAAACCGAAGCAAAACTTGATTTCTGATACAGAAACTCCTCCATCGCCTTTTCCCGTGAAAGAACTCTCGCCGCCGCTTGCCGAGGTTGCCACGACACCTCCATCATGGAGAAATCACAATCGCCGCTTGCCATTCCCTCCATAAGGCATTTCAGGTAATCGTCCCCCACAGTGTCGTCACTGTCGATGAAAGTGATGTACTTGCCTTGCGAATAGTCCACACCCGTGTTTCGCGCCTTGCCCGGACCTCCGTGGTCGATACTTGCTACCCTTATCCGGCTATCCCGCTTTCGCCATGCCTCAGCTATATCCAGGCTCCCGTCAGTAGAGCCGTCATCGACAAGTATCAACTCAAAATCAGTCCATGACTGACCCGCGACGCTCCGTATGCACTCGTCGAGATAAGGAGCGACATTATACACCGGGATAATAATACTTACTGATGGCAATGACATAACATCACAAAGTTACGCTAAAGTACTCTTATATTCAAGAAAAAACATTAACTTTGACGAAACCAAAAATCAAAGACCATGGCATCACATAACGAACTGGGAAAATGGGGCGAACAGATAGCCCGCGAATACCTTATCACAAACGGTTACACAATCGTCGAGCATGACACCCGTGAAGGTCACTTTGAAGTCGACTTTATTGTCATGAAGGGCAACCGTATAATATTTCTTGAAGTCAAAACCCGCTCCACCGATTTCGTGGACCCGCTGAAAGCCATAACGCCTCAGAAGATAAAACGCATATGCACCGCCGCCAATACCTTTGTCAGGCGGTACAATATTCCCCACGAAGTACAGTTTGACATAATAGCCGTAACAGGCTCACCCGACGGCACCCACGAGCTTCTGCACATTCCCGACGCGTTCCGTCCTCCACTCCGGGGATACCGGTAACGTCAATGAGTGAGTCGGCGGCGCGTGCTGGTGTCAGGCTCCTTGAACAAAGCCTCCATCTCGGGAGGAATGTTGAATATGTCGTCCTTGTCCTTGGGACGCAACGGTTCGTACCACTGGAAAGCCGAAAGATAGAAAATGTTCTTTTTAGCCAGATACAGCGGAGTCACTTTTCCCGTCACCTCCGGCCACATCACCATGCGCTCAAGCTTGTTTTCTCGGAACCGCGCCTTAAGGAAGCTGCTTTCCGAATTAATTATCTTGTTGTAGGTCGAGTCGTTTTCCTGCGGAAGGGAAATCACCTCCACATTGCCGCTCACGTCAAGCTGCCGAAGTTCCCCGTCCTCGAAGGTTGCAAGCATCTCCTTGCCTGACATCTGACTGTAGAACTCCTCATCGATGTGCTCCGCCATAAATCCGAAGTCAGGAAGCTTAGCCCAGTCAGCGGTGGAGTCATTGAAATGCACGTCTATCACATTACCGAATATTTGCCGCTGATCGCTCCACACTATAGGGTGATGGTACATGCTCAGCGTGGAGTCACGTTCAAGGAACACGAGCGAGTCACACAGTCCCTGCATGTCGACACGCCAGAATCTCACTCTCGGAAACGCCGTCATGATGCGGGTAGTATCCTCCATGAGCATATAAGCGCGGATGGTGTCGCCGTGCAGATAAAGGGTATCGCCCTTGCTGTATTCAAGTATGCGCGCGCGTTGAGTGGCATAGGCGCTGTCCTTCTCCTGGAAGTAGATGCCATAGCCTCCTTCAAGCGAAGTTTGCCTTACGGAATCTGTAAGCACCATGTCGCCCCACACTTCGCCGAATCCTTCAAGATGGTCAAAATATATGGTGTCGCCGGTAAGGGTGCTTCCTCCGTTAGTGACAACCAATGAACGGTCATAAAGCTCCGACTTCTCCGACTCGGTGTCGTACCATCCGTTGCTTGAATACACCGTGCCGCTATCAGTTTCTATCACAGTGGGGCTTACGATACGCGCCATGTGGGTCTCGGTATTATATCGCAAGAGGTCAGTCGTCATCTTGAAGTCCTCCTTCTTCAAGTCCTGAAGAAGCACATTCTCACGGAATTCAGCTTCCTTGGTGTCAGGGCTGTATTCCCCGTAAGTCGAAATCAACTGGTTTTCGGCATCGGTTATAGTTCCGTGGTTGTCGTAGAATCCGAGATTTGCGGCGAGGTCATAGTAAAACACGTAAGTTTCAAGTGTGACTTCGTTGTTTATAAGCTTCACTTTTTTTCCGTTGTCGCCGTAGAAAGTGGCAAACTCGGTGTCACCGTCATATATAAGTTCATCAGCGTACACAAACAGTGTGTCGCCTTGCTGCATCTTCACATTGCCGAATGCGTCAAACGACCCTGCATTTTCATAAAAATGCGCGCTGTCGCAGTACATGAACATCCCCTCCTTGCGGAAAAGCACATCGCCCACTACCACCTGATACTCGGTGCTAACACGCTCGTCCATGTAAAGGCGGTCGGCACGTTCGAGGAACACCTTCCCTTTTTGTTTTCGGTCAGCGGTGGGAATCGACGGCTTGATAGGCAGTCGCTTGGTAAGCACACGGGTGGGATCATCAGGCTTACTCCAAATGACAGATGGCGCAATCAACGCCACCATAAACAGGAGAGCACCGATGCGCCATAATCCTTTATTGGAATTCCGGCTATTCATCACTTGGAATTAGTGGTTTTTATCCAGCCTTCGTGCTTGAAGTCACAGTCACGCCAACCGTCCTCTATACGCACGTAGGTGTCTTTGATTTTTGAATTTATCCAGTCCGATATGATAGCTTCGCGGCGCGAACGCTCGTACATGTCCTTAATCAACTCATAATCGTCGCTCATGTTGGCTTTATGCCCTTCGATGCGATTGGAGAGCTTCACTATAGCCACCACGTCACGGTTTCGCTCATCCTTCATAATAAACGGCTTTGACACCTCTCCCACACTGAGATTGTTTACCGCCTTACTCACTTCCTGGGGAAGATCCGCCATCTGGAAGCGGGTGGAGCCGGTCTCTTTATCGAACATCTGACCGCGGTTGTTGCGGGTGTCCTTGTCCTGGGACAGATAAGCCACAGCTTCCTCAAACGAGAATTTCTCGGCAAGCATGTCGGCGCGTATACTGTCCAGGCGGTTAATAGCCTCGGTCAAGTCCTTGTCAGTGACACGCGGCTGCAACAGAATGTGACGCACATTGATGCGGTCGCCTCGCTTCTCTATAAGCTGAATGATGTGGTACCCGTACTGTGACTCCACTATTTTCGACACCTTTTTGGGGTCGTTCAAGTTGAACGCCACAGCCGCAAAGTCAGGGTCAAGCTGTCCACGTCCCATAAAGCCGAGTTCACCTCCTCGAAGGCTTGACCCGGGGTCCTGGGAATAAAGGATGGCAAGAGTAGAGAAATCGGACTCTCCTGAATTGACCTTATCAGTATAGTCACGGAGCCGTGCTTTCACCTCATCAATCTCTTCACGGGGAATAACAGGGTTCAGAGTCAGTATCTGCACCTCCACTTTTAAAGGCACATAAGGAACGCTGTCCTTAGGCACGCCTGAAAAATAACGGCGCACATCGGACGGCGTAATCTTGATGTTGGATGTCAGATTCTTCTGCACTTCGGACACACGGTAGTTGTTGCGCATAGCGTCAATCATCTGCTCGCGTATCTCAGGTAGAGGTCTACGGTAGAACTGCTCCAGCTTTTCCTGAGTGCCAAGCTGGGCTATCATGTAGTTGATGCGTTGTTCCACCTCCGAGATTACCAAAGCGTCCTGCACCTCCACTGAGTCTATCTCAGCCTGATGGAGGAAAAGTTTCTCCACGGCTATCTGCTCGGGTATCACACAATAAGGGTCACCGTCGATGGGAGTTTTATCGTACTGCATAGTTTGGTACATCTCCTCGACTTCCGACTTATAGATGGGCTGGTCGCCTATCCACCATGCGACTTCTTCAACTATATTATTCTGCGCACTAATTGATAATGCTGCGGCACCGAGTGCCAATGCGCTTAAGATTCTGCTTATTTTCACTATTATAAGTTTTTACAATATTTCCTCAAAGTTACAATCTTTTTGTCAATCCGGCAAATGAACCTGTCCACTAAGCGGTCATGAACCTAAATCAGTGTTCAGTTTGACTGTGCCGTCATCTATCGCTTTACGATACAGGTTGTCCATAAGCTGCTTGTCATACTGGAGCCTATGGGCATTCATGTATATCTCTTCAAGCACCGGACGCGCCTTTTCAAGAGGCATGAGAGCACCGGCAGGAAGAAACTCCGACACTCCGAGCATAGTCACCTCGCCGCCCGACTTCAATTCGCCGAAACGCTGACGTTTCAGATAAGCCGACGCATCCACATTACTGTCGCCCGCTACCCTGCGCGCCATCATGTTGCCGTCGGCCCACTCATCCATGAAATAGTCGTAGGTCACGCCGTCGGCAAGCGACTGCTTTTCAAGAAAGTCCACATCGTCAGCCGAGAGCCGGAGCACAGCGTTCCTCACCTTCGCGAGTGAAGGATAATCGTCAGGCACGGTGACCAGCACCCCCTTCACGAGCGGTGATTCAAGCGTCACCTTGTCCTTGTATTCTTCGTAAAGCATAGCAAGCGAATCATCAGGCACCTTTACCGGAGCATTGATATCCATCATGCGGCGGCGGTACTCCATCATGATAAGACGGCGGCGGTATTGCTCCACCATCGCATCTATTTCGCTCATGTCGCCAAGCTCGCGGGAAGCCACATCGCTGATAAGTTGATTGTCGATCCAGCGGCGTATGTACACTCTTGCGAATCGCAAGCTGTCATCGGAATTAAGTCCGGCGGGAAGCACTTCGGCAAGGTCGGAACGGGTGAACACACTTTCGCCCATCCGCACCAGCACGTCACCGTCTTCCGACGACGAAGCAGCACCGCCCCCTCCACAGGAAACGACAACTGCAATCATTACTATCATAGAAAGAACACGTGACAACATAGTTCGCCAAATTTACGAATTTTCCCGTTACTTTATCTTCTTTAACAGACTTTTATTGTACTTTACACGATATTTGTCCTTCAATTTCGCCTCCCATGCTGAATTTAATGCTTTCTCGTAGTCCCTAATGACTTCATTGCGCACATCCTTCAATTCCACCTCGCCGGTTGATTCCTTTTGGTAATCGCCCTTGTGGGCTTCAAAGTAAGCTTCTTGTCCGGCAGTGTCGGTAACGCTTTTGTCCCACACTTCACGGTTGGAGATTTCAAACAACAGAATACCGTCATGGTATTCGTCCAGCAGGTTACGAAAATCCACGTCATTAGCCATAAGATACGCTTCCTCAGCAAGCGCTATCTCATTTTCAAGCTGCGGAGTCAACACGGTGTCGCCCGGTTCGCCCACGCCAAGCTTTTCTTTCAGAGCCAACATGCGGGTGCGGTAAGGCACTTCTATACGCCCTTCACGGCGCATCATGTTCAGAATCCTCGGACGCACTTCCTCCAAAGGAGCCATATCGCGGCTGTCAAGCTTTTCTATGATGTGGTAACCGTAAGAAGTGGCGAAAGGCTCCGATATTTCACCGGAATTAAGGCTAAAAGCCACAGCCTCAAACTCAGGCACCATCCTTCCCATACCGAACCAGGGAAGCATACCTCCCTGCCCTCCTGAACCGGGATCCTCGCTTTCGCGCATAGCCGTTTCAGCAAAATCAGCGCCGTGTGTCACACTTTCGTATATAGAATCAATCGCAACCTTGGCGGCAGCGGCTTCTTCTTCCGATTTGCCCTGAGTCAGCTTAAGAATGTGGCGCACGAGAACTTCCCCGCTTGACGGACGAGCCGCCTCCACTTTCACTATATGGAAGCCAAACGGCGTGGCGATAATCTCCGAAACCTCTCCTACCGGAGTGGAATAGGCTGCTGTCTCAAAATTATAGGGAAGAGTATTGGCATGTATATATCCCATATTGCCTCCGTTGGCAGTCGCGGAGCGGTCCGATGAATACTGACGCGCAAGAGCGGCAAAATCATCGCCTGCAAGCACCCGCCGGCGGATGCTGTCAAGACGTTGGCGGTTAGCCTCGCGTTGGATAGAGTCATTCCCGAGCGGAACCATTATGTGGCTCACATTGACCTCGGTGCCCATGCGGTTGTACACCTCCTCCACCATCAGATTTTCAAGCTCCTTATCGTAAAGATAAGGCACAAGGAGTTCTCGCTTATACTTTTCGTATTCTTTCTTGAATTCCGGAAGAGTGTCAAGCCCAAGCTGCTTTGCTTCAAGCACCTTCATCATGTAGAGCGCATACATGGGGGCATAGTCCTGCGCCGAGATGGCGGAATGTTGCTGCTCACGGTTTTTCTCGTAAAGATACACGAACCGTTCAAGCCCCACGGGAGTGTCGCCCACCGTCATAACCACCTGCGGCTTTTCTTTGGCTGACAAGCCCAAAACCACCGAAGCCATCACTATGGCTGAAAATATTACACGTCTTAAACTCATAAAATAAAAAAATGCAAATATATAACGACAGGCATCCGACCAATATTATATATCTGCACCCAATGAAGAGAACAATTATGGTTAAAAAGAGTGCGTTAGGGGGTAACGCACTCTTTCTGTATTTATTTACTTGATGCGCTATAGTTGGGAGCCTCGCTTGTGATAGCCACATCATGCGGATGGCTTTCAGCCACTCCGGCATTGGTGATGCGGGTAAACTTGGCTTCATGCAGCTTCTCGATATTAGCGGCTCCGCAATAACCCATTCCGGCACGAAGTCCGCCAAGCATCTGATAAACCACTTCGTAAAGTGAACCCTTATAAGGAACACGTGCGGCGATTCCTTCCGGAACAAGCTTACGGGTGTCAGTTTCTCCGGCTTGGAAATAACGGTCCTTAGAGCCTTTTTCCATCGCTTCAAGCGATCCCATGCCACGGTAAGACTTATATTTACGTCCGTTGTAGATGATGGTGTCGCCCGGTGATTCCTCAACTCCGGCAAGCATTCCGCCGAGCATCACCGAGTAACCTCCGGCAGCAAGAGCCTTGACGATATCGCCTGAATAGCGGATACCTCCGTCAGCTATCAACGGAACGCCAGTTCCATCGAGTGCCTTTGCCACATCGTACACAGCCGACAACTGCGGAACACCCACACCGGCAATAACACGTGTGGTGCAGATAGAACCCGGACCGATGCCCACTTTAACACCGTCGGCTCCGTTCTCCACAAGGTACTTGGCAGCTTCGCCGGTAGCGATATTGCCCACTACCACATCAATGTGGGGATACTTTGCCTTCACACGGCGCAACACGTCAACCACACCACGGCTATGTCCATGAGCTGTGTCAATGACTATAGCATCGACACCGGCGGCTACGAGCGCATCCACTCGGTCCATAACGTCGGCAGTCACACCCACTCCGGCAGCGACACGCAAACGTCCGAGCGCATCCTTGCACGCATGGGGTTTATCCTTGGCTTTAGTTATATCTTTATAAGTAACAAGACCTATCAGGTGACCTTCGGAATCCACTACAGGGAGTTTTTCAATTTTATGAGCCTGCAATATGGCGGCAGCCTCGTCAAGATTAGTCGACTGATTGGTAGTCACAAGGTTCTCCTTGGTCATCACATCGTCCACGGAACGGTCAAGGTCACGCTCGAAACGCAAGTCACGGTTGGTAACAATGCCCACAAGTTTGCGGTCATCGTCCACCACGGGGATACCTCCGATGTGGTATTCCTCCATCATCGAAAGAGCGTCACGCACGGTACTGCCCCGCTTGATGGTCACGGGATCATATATCATTCCGTTTTCGGCGCGTTTCACGGCATGTACCTGGCGTGCCTGTTCGGCTATCGACATATTTTTGTGGATAACCCCAATACCCCCCTCGCGTGCTATGGCTATAGCAAGCTGCGACTCGGTCACAGTGTCCATAGCGGCTGAAACCAAGGGAACATTGAGTGTGATG
>DAAL01000162.1:0-178 GCA_001701065.1 Bacteroidales bacterium GP4 | reverse complement strand
TTTTTACTCGATCTGCAATAAATGACATATGATGTAGTTATTTTATTGCGCACAAAGTTAATAATAATTTTGCAGAAAAAAAAATTCCAACCTTTTTTATTGTTCTGTGGAAATATAAACCTCGGTGTCGCAATCACCCACGGCTTACGCCGTAGGCTATGTGGAGTTTCGCCCTTCG
>DAAL01000018.1 GCA_001701065.1 Bacteroidales bacterium GP4 | reverse complement strand
AATAGCCACAGCAACCGACATCGACGGTGTTTTCAACCTTAATGTTCCTGCCGGAAAGCAGATTCACATCTCATTCATTGGATACAAGCCGATTACTCTAAAGGCTACAGCCAACATGGGTAACATTCCAATGGAAATCGAATCGCAAATGCTTAAGGACGTCGTAATCGAACAGTCGGCTGCTAAAACACGTCTTACTCCGGTAGCCGTGTCGACAGTAGGCGCGCAGACTATCGACCTCAAGCTTGGTAACCAGGAACTCCCCGAAGTACTGAAAACCACTCCGGGTGTGTGGACTACACGTAACGGCGGTGGTTTTGGCGACGCTAAAACCAATATGCGTGGTTTCCAGAGCGCCAATGTGGCTGTTATGGTCAACGGTATTCCCATCAACGACATGGAATGGGGCGGCGTGTACTGGAGCAACTGGGCTGGTCTATCTGATGTAGCAGCTAACATCCAGACCCAGCGCGGTCTTGGCGCAACCATCGTGTCAACTCCCTCTATCGGTGGTACCATCAACATCACCACCCGCACTATCGATGTGGAAAAAGGCGGTAGCGTGTGGTACGGAATGGGCAACGACGGAATGAACAACTACGGTATCAAAGTTTCCACCGGTTTGATGAAAAACGGTTGGGCTGTGACTGTGCTCGGTTCAAGAAAATGGGGCGACGGTTACATTCAGGGAACTCCCTTCAACAGCTACAACTACTTCGTCAACGTATCGAAGCGTATCAACGAAAACCATCAGATAGGTTTGACCGCTTTCGGTGCTCCCCAGACTCACTACCAGCGTAACTCCAATGACGGTCTAACTATCGAAGGATACCAGACTTACGGCAAACGCTTCATGAACGGTGAAAGCATGTACCGTTACAATCCCACTTACGGTTACGACAACGAAGGTCGTATGCGCACTTCAAGCTACAACTTCTACCACAAACCGCAGATTTCGCTTAACCACATCTGGAAAATCGACGAATCATCTTCTCTTTCTTCAGCTGTGTACGTGTCATTCGCTTCAGGCGGTGGCTACAGCGGTCAGGGAAGCGGTCTTGACGGATACACTTATTCCGACTGGTACGGTTCAAGCAACGGCGTGCTCAACATGAAATTCCGCCGTCCCGACGGTACTTTCAACTACGGTGCCATCCAGGACATAAACGCAGCTTCCACCAACGGTTCAAAGCTCATTATGTCTAAATCCAACAACTCTCACAAGTGGTACGGTCTTGTGTCATCTTACAAAAAAGAATGGCTTCAGAAGAACGGTAACAAAATCAACTTCACCGGCGGTATCGACCTTCGCTACTACATAGGTGACCACAACAACGAAATCACTGACCTCTACAGCGGTGAATACTTCATCGACTATTCTACACGTAAGGGTGTAAGCCCCGAACTCAATGCCGCAGCAGCCAACCCCGCATGGGCTTACGAAAAACTCGGTATCGGCGATGTTGTGTACCGCGACTATAAAGGTTACACTGTCCAGGAAGGCGGATACGCCCAGGGCGAATACACAATGCTTGACGGTGCCCTTAACCTTGTGGTGTCAGGTGCGCTCAACAATACTACCTACTGGCGACACGAATTCCTCTATGCCGACAAGGACCACGAGAAATCCGAAACCCTTAACTTCATAGGAGGTACAATCAAGGGTGGCGCCAACTATAACATCGACAGCTATAACAACGTATTCTTCAACCTCGGTTACATCAGCCGTGCTCCCTTCTTCCAGGGCGGCGCATTCCTGAACTACCGTAACTCCAACGCTGTCAACAAGAATGCTGTTAACGAAAAGGTTTCTTCATTCGAAATCGGCTACGGCTATAGCTCCAAGCCTTTCGCTCTTACATTGAACGCTTACTACACCCGCTGGATGGACAAGACCATGGCTCGTACAGGCGAAATGCAGGGCGGCGACCGCTACTACATCAACATGCAGGGCGTTGACGCTCGCCACATGGGTATCGAAATGAACTTCAACTGGATTCCCGTTCAGTGGTTAAGCATCGAAGGTATGTTCTCTTGGGGTGACTGGCAGTGGGACAGCAACGCCACCGGTTATTTCTACAACCAGCTTGGTCAGCCGCTGCAGAACCTCTCTACCGGTGCTCTCGCCGACGGTGTAGGTGCAGAGAACCACTTGAAAGCTACCATCAACCAGAAAGGCGTGAAAGTGGGCGGTTCAGCACAGAACAATGTAGTTGTAGTTGAAGAGGNNTCAGCACAGACCACCGGTTCTCTATCTGCTACATTCCTTCCGTTCAAGGGATTCCGCATCGGTGCTGACTGGGTGATGAATGCCCGCAACTACTCTGACTTCCAGGTACAAGGTTCTTCTCTGTCAGGCAACAGCGTGATGAACGTGGCTGATCCTTGGGAAATTCCTTGGGGACAACAGTTCGACCTTAACGCAAGCTATCGTTTCAACATCGGCGGCGTGAAAGCCACTTTGTACGGAAACGTGTATAACCTCTTCAACTACAACTACATTGTTGACGCTTATACATCCAATAGCGAAAAGGGTACTTGGGAGAATGCTTATCGTGTATTCTACTCATTCGGACGTACCTATTCATTACGTTTGAGAATTAATTTCTAATCACATAACAGCGAAATAACATTATTATGAAATACAATATTTTTAAAGGGCTGCTCGTGTGTGGTACTCTCTTGACCCTTGCAGGATGTTCCGAAAACTCTTGGAATAAGGACTATCTTGACGGGTTTGAGGTCCCTCCCGTTAACTCTAATGTCACCGCGGTTGAGTACACTCTCACTTCCGGCGACTATAAGACGCTTGCAGGATTGTCATCGGCTAAAGCGCTTGCTGAATCCGAAGGAGCTTCCGACATCCTTGCCCAAGTGGGAAACAACGGTTACTTCATTGGTGCTGTTACAGCACAGAAGTATGCCCCCCTCTTCATGGCTTCGTCAAGCTTCCCCTATTTCGTGGCTAACAACGGCTCTACCGTCAACCTTACTTATCAGGAACAGGTAGGTCTTCCCGAAATATGCAATTCCGTATACAATGCCAAAGTGTACACCCTCACCAACGATGACTATCAGATTGTGTGGAACGGTGCCACTTACACTGATGCGTTCGCACCCTCTATGAACCCCGCTGCTTATATGAACAAGATTCTTACTGCAGCTTATCCCTCGGTGGAAGCCGGTCAGTACGCTCTTGTAAACTATAATGTGGCAGGTGAAGAGCCTCAGTTTACTCCGGTGGAGATTACTCCCATCAAGGATGTAAAGAAAGGCTATGCAGCCACCTTGGACGGATATGTGACCGCTATCTGCGCTCAAGGATATATCCTTTCCGATGAAACCGGTAGCCTTCTCGTTTACTACGGCAAGAATTTTGAGCCCGATAATTACCTCATCGGTATGCGTATGCAGGTAGCCGGTTCCGGTTCTTGCTACAACGGCGGTCTTCAGTTGTCACCCGAAGCAGGAAAAGAGAACAACATCGCGGCAACAAACGGATACGCTTATCCCAATCCCGAGGTTTTGACAGCCGAGTCTTTTGACACATATGCACAGACTTTCGCCACTGCAAACACCGAAAGCGCAGGTCTACACGCCAAGTACGTGGAAGCTACAGTTGAATTCACTTCAGTAGGCAACTACGTAAACTTCAGCCTTCCCGGAGCAACTGTTGCTGGTAGCGCTTATCAGGCAACCGACGCTTTGAAAGGTATGCTCGAAAAAGGCAAAACAGCAAAAATCTGCGGATACGTGATGTCGGCAAATATCAACCGCGACACTAAAGCCCCCACTTACCTGAACTTCATCATCACTTCAGTGGACGGCAATAAAGTATACGCCAACGCCGAAGAGAAGCCCTATATCCCCGCTCCTATACCTGTCGACAACTACGCTTCCAACGGCCTTTACAGCTTCGACGGTTCAAAATGGAGTGCTTCCACCGATACTTACGTGGTTAGCCCCGCTCAGCTTGTGGAAATGGGCTACGGTCCTACTCTGTCCAACACTGACGCTGTACGCGTGCTCCCGATATTCCTTAAACAGACATTCCCCTATGCCGCTGCAGGAACTTCCAAGTTTGTGGTTTACCAGAGCGGAAAGAAATATGCCAACTGCAAGGAATACGTTTACGACGGAAGCGCATGGGTAGAAAACACCGGAGTTGAAGTCAAGACCGGACAGTTTGCTAAAGTCAACGGAAAATGGATGTTCAACCCCAACATCACAGTTTCAATCCCTGCCGTAAGAAATTCCGAAGTAGGCAAGATGTTCTATAAACCCATTGTCGACTGGGTACGTGACAATCAGGGCGCAGGCTACATTGACAGCTACGGTAACTCTGAATTCTACTCAGGATGCTCTTACTACTACTGCAATGTGAACATCACAGCCAACACTGCTGCCGGCTATGCTCCTTGGTCAGGAACACCTGTAGGAGAAATCCAAGAAAAGATGAAACACAACTTCCTCTACGAGACTGTTCCCTACGCTTGGGCTACTCTATACCCCAACGCTGACCTTATCGACGGTTACACCGAGCCTATCATCTACGAGCTTGACTATGTAACCTACGATGCTGCATCAGCAACCACCAACGACACTGTAAGATACGAAGTTGTTGGTCCCGCTCAGTTCAAGCTTGTTTATTCAACTTGGCTTGGAGGAAAAGTAACAGAATAATCTGAATCTCGGAAAATAATCATAAGAGCCACGGTCAAATGACTGTGGCTCTATTTTTTATTATAGATTGGTTAACTGTATCAAAACAAAAGGCACCGACTTCTACAAGTTAGTGCCTTTTTATTTATATCAATAATAAAGGTCCGTTTACGGACGGGTTTGTCCTGAACCCTTTATAAGCCATTTGTAGGTTGTTATCTCACGCAAAGCCATGGGACCGCGGGCATGAAGTTTCTGAGTGCTTATGCCTATCTCAGCGCCAAGCCCGAACTGTGCGCCGTCAGTGAACGAAGTGGGTGCGTTGACATATACACACGCTGCGTCCACCTTCCGGCAGAAAAGGCGCGCAGCCTCCTCATCCTCCGTGACTATACATTCACTGTGACGTGAACCGTAACGCTCGATGTGTTCTACAGCCTCCTCCACATCACCAACTGTTTTTACTGACATCTTATAGTCAAGAAACTCCCGACCGAAGTCATCAGGCGTAGCTTTTACAAGCAGATGCGAAGGATAATTCCCATCTAAAGCCGTATAAGCCTCGCTGTCGGCATATACCACCACATTATGGCTTATCATGCCATTCAGCAGCGAAGGAAGCTCAGAAAGGCGTTTTCTTGCCATAAGAAGGCAGTCAAGAGCGTTGCACACACTCACGCGGCGTGTCTTGGCATTTGTCACGATAGCCTTACCCTTTTCAAGGTCGGCGGCTGTGTCAAAATAAGTATGGCAAACTCCTGCGCCCGTCTCTATCACCGGCACAACTGAATTATGGCGGACAAAATCTATAAGATTCTTACCTCCGCGCGGAATTATCAGGTCCACCTGTCCCACCGCATGCATCAGTTCGTCGGTTGCCTCACGGTCATTTGGCAGCAGCGTTATCACATCGGGGTTTAAATTATGCTTTTTCAGGACCTCCTTTATCACTTCCACAATGACATTATTGGAGTGTTCCGCCTCGTGACCACCTTTCAGCACACATGCGCTACCGCTTTTAAAGCAGAGCGAAAATACATCAAAGGTGACATTGGGACGTGCCTCATAAATAATGCCTATGACTCCAAACGGCACACTGACCTTGGAAAGTTCAAGCCCGTTGGGTAATGTGCGCTCCTCAAGCACTATTCCCAGCGGAGAAGGAAGCGCAGCCACGTTACGCATATCGCCGGCTATTCCGGCAAGACGGCTCTCTGTGAGCTTAAGACGGTCATACTTAGGATTGGACTCGTCCATTAACGACAAATCCTGTCGGTTAGCCTCAAGAATCCGTTCACCTGCCTTGACAAGACTGTCGGAGAGGTCAAGAAGCACATTGTTTTTCTTGTCGCTGTCTAAGTCAAGAAGATCAATAGAGGCTTCATGCGCCCCTTTAAGAATATCATTGTATTTTCCCATATGTGTTATCATTCTATATAAAGGTAATCATAATGTATCACAGGCCGTTGACCATGTTTTCCCATCAGAGAACGCACTTTATCCGCTCCGTAACTGACCCTGCCTACACCTATGTTGTCACCTTCATGGTTCATTATTTTCACTATATCGTCCTTTTCAAATTCACCTTTCACATCCGAGATTCCTATGGGCAACAGACTGGTAACTTTATTGGATAAAAGAACTTCCGAGGTGGGTTGATTTACGTATATCTCACCTTTAGCAAAGCTTTCGCTGTGGGCAATCCACTTTTTCACGCTCGACACCGGTTGGTTAGCCGGAAGGAAGCGTGTGCACACAGTGTCGTCAGGACATTCCACCAAGCGTTCAAGAATGCCCGGAGTCCTGCCGTTGGCGATAATGACTTCTATTCCCTCGTCAGCCACTTTTCGGGCTATATTGGTCTTAGTCATCATCCCACCGCGCCCAAAGCTCGATTTACCAGCCTGGATAAAGGATGAAATGTCGTCCTCGGGAGATATTCTCCTTATGACCGATGTTCCGGGATCGGACGGATCACCATTGTATATGCCATCGATATTACTCAATATAATAAGTGCCTGCGCATCCATCATCGCGGCTATCAGTCCCGAAAGCTCATCATTGTCAGTAAACATCAATTCGGTTATGGACACAGTGTCGTTCTCGTTGACAATGGGAATAACATTGTTCTGGAGCATGACCGACATGCAGCTTTTTTGGTTGAGATAATGCCGGCGCGTGGAGAAATTTTCCTTCATGGTAAGCACTTGTCCCACAACTATATGATGCTCACGGAATAATTCGTAATAACGGTTGATAAGTTTTGCCTGACCTATGGCGGAGAACAGCTGACGTTGCTCCACACTGTCGATTTTCTGTACGGGATGCAACTCACTGCGTCCGGCAGCCACAGCTCCTGACGACACAAGGATTATCTCTATACCGGCTTTGTGCAATACAGCCAACTGGTCCACAAGGCTCGACATCTGAGTGACATCAAGTGTCCCATCCTTGCGGGTAAGTACATTGCTGCCTACTTTGACAGCTATTCGCTTTAATTTGAATTTTGACATTCAACGCAACTTTAGAGATGATGTTTATTGAACTGATTCTCCAAAGTTACTACTTTTTTTCGATTATTTCACCACACCCACCGTAATATTATCGCAATCAAGACCTTTAAGCATCTGCCTGAAGGAAGAGCGCGGAATAGTTCCAGCCGACACAAGAACCAGCAACCGGGCATCATCGGCATTGATAAGGCTTGCAATCTCTCCAAGATTATCCTTCTCCGGGATTTCCACTAAATTGTAGTCACAGTCCTTCTTCATGGGAGCTTTGAATATGCTGTCATTGTCAGGAATTCCCGATACAAGGTTAACGCTCTTACCTATCGAGAGCAGACTTTCCTGGAGCCGTGCGGCAAGATCGGATTCGGATGAAAGATTAAGCACATACACATTGTTTTTCTCCGGGATATTGAGAAGCATCGAGCGGATTTTCTTAATGTCAGACGCACCAGACTGTACATTAAATGTCCTCCCGGGATCACCGAGGTAATTAATATCAGCCGCCGAAGTCACTTTTCCGTTGCGCAGCACAAGAAGCATAACAATCATGGAAGGTCCGACAATAGCAAGGCACAAAGCTATCAACATGATAAGCATCTCTTTCTTCATGGTCGGCTTCAGGTCGGCATAAGCCGGATCCACGATAAATCCTAAAGATGCCGTCGAGGTCATGGAAAGCGCAGCACTCTCACGCTTCTCAAGCAGGAACAGATAAAGTTCGTTTTTCAATTCCTTATCCCGCTCAAGATTGGTGTAGTTGCGTTCGAATGACGGTATTTTCTCCAATCGGTTTTTTGATGTGCCGGCAAGATTCTGCATCATGCCTATAGTCAAATCCGATTCAAGCAGCACATTATCCACATTACGCAAAATAACATCGCGCATGTCGGCTATATCCTTGTTGATGGCTATAAGCGCAGGATTATCAGCCTTGGCTGACCGTTCAAGGTTATTACGTGAAAGTATCAGCTGATTGTAAGTTTCAATGCCGGTGTCGCCGAACCCCTCTTTCACAGGAATCATATTGCGAGAACCGTCGCCTGAGGATAACGCTTTTTTCACTTCCTGATAGTATTCTCTCTTTGCCTTAGCTTGTGCTATATTCACTGTCTGGTTATAAGCGTCCCCTATCAATATGGAAGCTTCCTGCGATATTCCGTATATCTTGTTATCGTTCTTGAACTTCTCGACCTTGGATTCGGCTTCGGAAAGTTCGGAGAATATGGAATTGATGCGCGCATCATAGAAAGCCACCTCCTCAGCAGCGGTTTGATGTTTACGCTCTATGCGTTTATCGTTATAACACTTCATGAGCGCATTCAACACAGCGGCAACGTATTTGCGGTTACCGCCGTAGTAAGCAAGCCCTATACCGTCAGCAAGCTTGTTAGGCACATCTATCTCAATATTCTTTTCAAGGTCAGCGGCGGCAAGCTCGTTACCCATCACAGTGACAGTTATCGAGCCTTCCTCTTTGGGGTCAAAATACTTTGTAGCCGACACTCCCAACTCACCGTAGACAGTGGACAGCGCACAAGGAAGAGATGTGTCACGCAGTTCGCCTATATTTTTCTTAATAAAACGCCCTTTAAATGCCTTGATATCGGCTTTCCCGTTGCCGAGCAACTCAATCTTAACCTTAAATCCTACTGAAAGGGTGTCGAAAAACTCTTCGGGAGCGGTAATTTCCACCGGACATTCAGGATACAACAGCTGCTTTTTAGCACCGTCCTTACCAACGTACACACGGTTCATCTTCATGTCACGGACTGTACGAATCATGACATCACGTGAAGTCACAAGGAACACTTCATTATCCACTGAAGCCGCTCCAAAACCGCCCACATTAAATGCTCTCATCATTGTCATCATGGATCCTGCGCCTTTGGCTCCATCGCCCGTTGAACTGTCCTCGATGAGCAGCGACGACGATGCCTGATAGCGTGGAAGCTTGCTGTAACAGTAATAGCCTGCTACACCTCCAAGCACCAAAAAAGCAAGAGCGTACAACCACCATAGCTTCCGTGCCATTAAAAATACACGGCGTAAATCCACTTCATTATTATACTTATTCATCTTATGATATTATTTTCTTGGTTAATAACTTATT
>DAAL01000268.1:287-3785 GCA_001701065.1 Bacteroidales bacterium GP4 | reverse complement strand
GCCGTGGGAGCTGCCATGCCGGCTTTTAGGACGGTGGTTATGATGCTGTCGTTGACAGGCTCCGGTTTGTATTTACGCACACTGGCACGCGTCATTATACATTCAAGCACTTCATTCGTAGCATTATCGCCATTACCCGGCTCTCTATTTTCAACAACCATGAGCCTTACTGATACAGCCACCAATGCTACGCAGAGCAATATTAGAATCCACACGTTTTTCATATTCTAACACTCCGACACATATCACCGCCCATGATGCGCTCCTTACAAGGAAACCGGTGAAAATCTCATAATCAATCCACTGGTACCCGAACCCGATAAAAAGCAACGACAACAGCACAACCCAAAGCACCGAACGGAATGTATCAAGCGCCTTTAATGTCCGTGGTGTTATCTTTATCTTGCGTTTCTGGATTTTCCCTGCTATCTCCTGCAAGGATCCGAACGGGCATATCCATGCGCAATAATGTCCCGGCTTGTTGAAAACGGGGTAGAGCAACCCTACGATTAGAAGCACAACAGTCACTATGCTTGCCAATGAAAACGTGAATCCGTGGGCAAAGAAATTGAGCATCATTGCATAATCGATAAATACACCAGCCCAAAATCCCAGTATCACTACATTAAGCAGCTGCTGAATAAGCCTGTATCGAGGATTGTTATGAACCACCAATGGCACTACGGCTACCGCCAATATCACAAGCAAAGCCGCAAGAAGCCTTACGTTTATCCCGAAACCCGTAGAGCGGTCAACTTTCGTGCCTAATGCATACTCTACGCCTGCTTTAACGTTGCCAATGACTGCATTTGACGAATAAGTTGCGCCCGTGACACCATCCACCTCAAGAGCGTCAGCTTCCTCAAGCTTACGACCGTTCCAGGCATTCATAAGCCCTTCATCATATAGACGTTGGAACACATCGCTTGTCTCGTTATTGGGAAGAGCCTTAATGGAGTCAATACGTCCGGCGGTTATAAATATTCCAATGGGACAGTTCCTCCGTAACCTAAAATCTTACTGCCTAACTGAGTGGTATTGATAACTTCGCCATCAGCAGTCATTTTAATAGGGTCAACCTTGTCCTTATCGCTGTTCTTTCCCGGAGAAAAACCGAAAATCGAGTTTTCATGCACCATCGCAAGAGCAGCAATGATACAAAATATCACTACAAATGAGCCTATTCCAATCCTTCTGGAAAATATCTGTGACTTCATCCCAAACTACCTTATTGACATTCAACAAAATCATTAATCACAAACCCCATTGTTAATATCGACCCTCATCGCTAATGCCAACAAAAACATTAATGCCAATATAAACAATAAGCATTCACATGCTTAATAACACCCAATCAACACCCCCGGTTTATCCCCCACATCATAAATTTTCCACCACACTATCTCTCCATCTCCACCCTTCACTCTCCACTCTCCGCTATTCACCACGCCAACGGCAAATTCTTTGAGTGATTTCCGATTTTGGAAGACGAGCATTCCGCTTGAGAAGATCATCCAATTTTGTAGCGGCAATGTCAGGTGTCAGCACTCCGTATTTGACCATTTCATCAAACAAAAATAGAATACCATGCACTTCAATAAATTGGGCTTCAGCATATCTCCGGAGTCTTCGATCTCCTGTAAGCATCGGTACTTGATATTTCCTCGCATAATAGCATACCGAACAATCCGGAATGGAAAGATTGCCTGACACCTCGGAACATTCCGACACAATCTCTATCACTTCATCAGCCGTAAAAGTATTTACATGTATTTTGTCGGCATCGACAAGCCGATTGAATGCTTTCAGTTGTTCCTTGTCGACAATCTCGGCAGCCACGAAATCCACCGTGTGAATCTCATAAGGCAACCGGCACATATATTCCAAAAGCCCTATGGAATGAAGGTCTATGAAGATGTTTGTATCGTTTACTATAATCTTCATCTATCACACAAGTTGAAGTTGGCTTTTTACTTTTTCAACCGATGTATTGAGCAAAGCGGCTGCTTTTGAGAATGAGATTATCTCATCGGCAAGGGCACGATAAACCATTCTCACAAAACGCCCGGAAGTCTCCGGTATCGCTATAGAACATTCCACAATTGCTTTGAAATCAGGAAAGCTCCTTTTCTTTTTCAGATATCCGTCATAGCGTCGACCGGTTATAACCTCCAGTCGGCACAATGCAGTCATTATGGCATCGATAGTTATGCCGTACTGCTTTTGTAGGTCAGTTAGTTCGGCAAGAGATATGTCATGTCGCCTGTTGCCGAGCCGGGAAAAGATCACAGCTGATGGCAGAAGCAATTCACTTGCGAATATATTGCAAAGATTCTCTATTTCTTTAGCCGAAACATCCTCTCTGAACTTCATCAAAATATGCCCAAGCTCATGCAAGAGAGTAAAGCGTTTTCTCTCCGAGGATAGATTGTCGTTGATTACTATTACAGGTATATTTTCATTGGCATACCCGCTTAATCCCTCAAAAGATTCATCTTCGGAAATTTCAATAACCTTGACACCATTTTCTTCAAGCACTTCAATCACGTTGGAAATACCGTCAGAACCGAGTCTCAACATCATCCGCATTTCATCGGCGTACTTGCATACACTGCTTACTGATGAAACATCACATTGTTTCAACCGGAATGAAGTCCTGACACCGCACAATTGTTCGACTTCAAGATAACGCTCCAATTCTTCACGAACCCTCTCACGGATAACGATAGCTTTCTTCTCCGGAAATTTCGCATCCTTGCGGAACATCACGCGATCAACCTCTACAGTAAATGGACGGAAGAAATAGTCCGGTTTAACACCAAGAACGGTTCCGAAGGCAATCAACATCCGGCTATCAGGTGAAGTATGTCCTTTTTCATACTTATTTATAGCCTGACGTGACATCTTTGGATTAAGGGATTTACCTAATTCTTCCATTGACAGCCCCATCATCTGACGGGCTTGGCTGAGCCTCCGTCCGAATATGTTGTTCAAGTCCTTATTCATAATATCTATGTTTAGTTGACAAAATTACAAAATATTCATCATTTGTCAACCATAAAACCAATAAAAAGTTCAAAACCTGCGGGGTTGTCTCGGCATTTATTTGAAAAGCTTTTTGAAGGCTTTCTTTCGGCGTTGTTTAGCGAAATAACGGGCTTGAGCCTCGGCAGCCTCACGGATGATAATCTCCTCCGGCACTCCTGCCGCACGCGCATACAACCGCGCAAACTTGGCTGTGTACTGTGGAAATTCATTTATAGAGCGGAACATCGACATCAGCTTACGGCGGTCATGCACATTAAACTCCATGCGGTTCACATCGATGTAATTGAACTTATATCCATCCGATGCATTGCCCGAATATATGACATTGCCGGGCGAAAAATCCTTGTGCCACACTCCCGCCTCATGCAGCCGGTAAAGGTCGGCGGCAAACGCAGCCAGCAGAGAATCAAGGTCAGCTATTGATTCCCAGTGACGGATATTGTTGCCTTC
>DAAL01000268.1:0-176 GCA_001701065.1 Bacteroidales bacterium GP4 | reverse complement strand
GAGCGGTAAGCCTTGCTCTTACGCAACCGTGTGTACACAAATTTATTTATAGCGTTAGGCAATCGGAATGATTTTACAATCATGGATTGTCCGCCGCAATTTATACGGTAGACTGTGTTACGCTGCTTGAATATTACTTCGGCATCGGCAGATATTGAAGTAATAGAATTATAGTC
>DAAL01000181.1 GCA_001701065.1 Bacteroidales bacterium GP4 | reverse complement strand
AAAAATTAATTTTTGTCATCTACTAAAATCATTTGTTCAAGGATGCCGTGTGGAGTTTGCTCGGCTATCAGGAAGTCCGCAATGTCGAGACCTTGTTCACGCTGCTCATCGGTAGCCATCTGTTCAAGCGATTCAAACAGAGTTGCCTTTATTCCCGAATCATCGAATAGCGTCAGTTTCTTGCGCCAATCGTCGGTAGCGTTAAGGTCGGGCACAAGCATCACCTCTCTGCCTCGAAGTGCCTTGATTGCCTCGCGGTTAAGACAACTGCACTTGCCGCCTGTGGTGATGGAAATGTATCGCGTAGGCACNNGGCGAGCCACAGATATTGCGGAAGGTAATGTGTTGCTATGATTGCCGTCTTTTCACTCTCCACAATTGCAACCGGTTTGTCGCGGATGTATGGGAGCAGATGCTCACCGAAGAAACATTGGGTTAACTTGAAATCGGGCAATCTTAACACTGAGTGTACCCAGTTGATGTGGGGGAACGGTTCCTGCACACGATGTCCGGTCAATCGGTCATACAGCATAATCTTACCACCACGGACGTTACCGTCAGCCGAGATTTGCCAGAACACCGTGGCACCTTGCCAATGCTTCGATGTGCCTACGCGATACATTTCCATCAACCGCTGTGCTTCTTCACTTCCGATTATCGCCGCCACGAAAGCGAACAGATTGTTTCTGTCGTAGCCACGCATGGTGGCCGCTACCATTGCATCATCAATCCTGTTCATCGGAAGTAACTTTGTTAGTGGAGTAACAAGACAGCTTCTTATACCACCCTTGGCGTACACGACGGAAGAGAGTGTTGAGATTGCGGGTGAGGAACATCTTGAATGTATGGTCTTTCATCCCGAACCGCTCGGCTATACGGATACCGTCGGCGGTTGAAAATTCCTCGGTGAGATGCTCATACACGGTGCGGTGTAGTTCATTCAATTTCTCCTCGCTGATGCAGGTGAGTACGCTGAGCGCATTGCTTCGGAAATATTCAGCCAATTCTATCGCTCCTGCCACGTCGTCATCTTCGATGTATGAGGGGCGCGGCTCTTTATCACTGACAGCCCAGCGAACCAATCGGAGTATAAGGCAGAATCGGAGCACATAGATTTCGAGTTTGCAGAAGAAGCTGACCACATTATCGCTCATCTCGTTGTCGCATAGTGCGGCATTCTCATGTTGCCATTCATAGAGTCTGCGCTTGGCATCCGCAGTGAACCGCATGACAGTGGGAATTGGCTCCTTTTCCTCATTGACCACACACTCCACCGAAAGAAGTCGGTTGAGTATGCGCTCCCATTCACGGTCGAGATCGTCGCGCACTTCGTCCTCGTTCCATCTCGGCTTGCCGTTGCTCTTGGTCATTGCAAAGAGTATGCGGTCAATAAACCCGTTGGCGGCTCTCTCACCGTTGGCAAGTTCGGTGAGCAGACGTTTTTGGATTGTTCCGACCACCGAGATGAACGGACGCTTGATGAAGATGGAGTTCTGACAATTCTTGCGGTCCGACATTGTTGTGCTGCCGTTGAAAGCCGAAAGCCAGAATTGTTCTTCCGAGCCGGTGTTGTAGCGGGTGAAGTTCTTGAACCATGCCGACAGTTCATCAACCCAAAGGCATAATCCACGAGGATTATGGGAGTGGATGGCACTGAGACCCTCCTGCGTCACGTCCGACACGAGGTAACGCAGACGCTTAGGCTCTTTCGGAAATTCTTCCAGTCCGGCACTGATTCGTTCCTTTCGGCTCATCGCTATAGCCTGCTGATACTCGCAATGTTTTTTCTGAAACTCCTGATTGTTTTTCCAGTCGGCATTGACGAGCGGACGCATTACGAATGTAAGCGGGTGGGATTTGCAGTCTCCGGGGCGTCCGACAATCGCGATATACACGATTGCCGACTCCTGCCAGTTGCGTTTCACTTCTACGCGGTGGGTATTGCCGATTGCCACAGATATTGCAGCGAGCATAGCCGATGCCGTGTAGTCAATCGGAAATCCGCAGGTGGTGTTGAGTTCGAGAATAATCCTTTGCATCTTGGCGGGGAACACATGTACCGGGAAATCACTGTCGGATGTCTTAGCGTGATTCATCAACGCGCTGATTACAGAGTCCGGGGTAATATTCTTTTCCATAGGCTCAGAAATTATAGCCACCGCGTGGACGGCGTTTCATTCCGGCTGTTATNNGGCTATGCTCGCTGCAATATCTGTGGGGGCGACGGAATGTTTGCGACCGTTCTCAATCCATGCGTATAGCTCATCCTCATAAAAATAGAGGAGTTTGCCGCGCTTATAGCTCGGAATGGGGTCATTCGGAGCTTTGATGCCGCGGTAGAGACTCGAAAGTGACTTGCCTATTATCTGGCAAGCCTCTTTCGCATACACGAGTCTACGCGAGGGCTTGGACTGTTTGGAGTGGCCGGTGAAACCTGCCTTTTCAAGCAGTTCAAGCACTCGGTCGAGTTTCTCGGAGAGACCGCCTACCACGTGGGGCAGCTGGTCGAAGGTGATTGTGGATGCTTCCATTTTATTATGTGTTTAAGAAGTTATTCTGAAATTGTAACGCAAAGTAAAGTAGTGAGTTAGCGGTTATCAAATTAACCATTCTCACTGCATCAAAATAACCACAAAGCAAGTGTTAACCCACTGAGAGACAATACTAAAAAGACGAAATGTTTTGTGTGGTGAAAATTTGAGGAATGAGGTGATTTTGTGGTGATTTTGGATTATCTCTTCTAATTGTAATTGTGATGACAATAGATAGTGATAAAGTCCGTAAAAAGAGCTAAATTTGCATAATGAAAACATCGTCTAATAATCATACCAATAAGCACTGGCTCGTTTTTGCAAATGCGAAACGATGCAATCATTATGCTTCTTTAGCTGAAACAGGCTTTATAAGTTGGAAAAAAGAGCGAAATAATTTTGCTATTGGTGATATTGTATATGTGTTTAGTTCAGCGGAACGTAGAATTATTTTCAAGACCGTGGTAACCGGCATTGAAGAAAGATCTGACAGTGAATACTGGGTTGAAAGTGCGCCTAATGATATAACTTGGCGATTAGAGGCAATTCAGGAATATAATGGGGATGCCTTGGATGAGGATTTATTGAAGAAACACGGTTTCAAAGGTGGCCGGAGCCTTCAACATCCCATGTGCAATAATCCTGATTTGTTTGAATATATAGAAAATCAGTTTAATATTCAGTCGTGATAATGAAAAAGCGGACAACTCCGGCGATTGCGCCATTGTTATCCGCTGAAATGACAGAATAGAGCTATCTTCAGGCTCTGTTAAGTATGTCTAAGTTGATGTTGCCGTAACGTTGGAAATGCTTGAACAGCTTTTCCATCTGGTCGCGGGTATGGATGGGGATTCTTTCTTTTGTGGATTTGCTCTCCCGTAGTTTCTGCTCGATGGTTCGGATCTGTGTGCTCTCAAAAGGCTTCTCGAAAACCTTCTTGACAAAGCGGGCGATGACACCGCCTTGGAGTCTGAGGAATTTGCCGACGTTGTAACCGAGATGTTTCAGGTCTTCTTTTGTCAGATGGTTGCTCCGCAGATTCACCGGCGTGAACGGTGGCATTTCATGAACCGTCCAGATTTTGGCGTTATGGTGCAACTTCTGTAATTCGTCTGCATCAAGATATGGCTGCATCATGTGGGTGATGTACGCACAGAGAAACTCAATCTGTGCCATGCTGAATTTCAGATCCTCCTCTTTGAGTTCCTCGTGGGCGGCATTGCACAGTTCATGCTGTGAGAGAAGCTTCATCTGGAGTTCCGACTGTTCCTTGTCTGATTTCAGAGCCTTGATAGCGGCCTCCAGTTGGTCGGAGTAATAGACATCGCCATCAGCGGAGATATACGCTTCCTCTTCCCACTCCTCAATACGGATATTGCCGTTATCCTCCTTGATGCGTTTTTCTTTCGCCGTCTTCGTGAAACAGCCGATACTGTCGTTGAACTTGGGGTAGGCGCGTACTCGATATATGCCGAGTTCCAGCTCTTTCCTGATATGTTTGGGCTGGAGGCTTACCCATTCATTATAAAGGGCATCAGACTCGGTCACTTCCTCTACTGAATGGCCGCCAATGTAATCCTCGAAATAAGGATATTCGCCGCGAGCCTCTATGCGCTCCTGCAAACTGCTGTATTCACGGATATTATGTTCGAGTTCTACGAACACTACATCATCAACGTCAATAGGTCCTTCATAGACTTTTTTGCCATCCATCAGGATATATTCGGCTTCATCTGTTTCTTTATTCTCAACGATTTCGCCGCCGGTATAGTCTTCCGGATAATCATCGTCGGTAAAATATGGCTCTTCTTCCACAGCCGTTTTTTCAACGGGCGCGGAAAACTCCATTTTGTTCTGAGGGTCATCGACAACTGTGACCTCAATTTCTTCTCCGGCAGGTGTGCTCATTATGGCAACACTCTCCTTTTTACGGAAGATACGGTCAAACAGACTTTCGATTGCCGATTGGAATCCGCAATATAGACCGATTGTGAGGACAAAGAAAACGGCAAAGAGAACATTGCCGGTAAATTCGTCAGTGCCGAAGCGGGTTATGGCGGCATGACGACCAAGTAAAGCCATGATGCCGCAACCGGCAACCACGGCACTCCAGATAAAAATTTTGTCCCGGGTAGGGGGAGCGAGGCTCCTCAAGCGCTGGGGCGTTTCCTTCATAAACAAATAGTGGATTTTGAAATTATTGTCGCTTTTATAGACAATTTAACCCACTGAATTGTTCGCCCTACCAATGGTAGATTTCCAGATCTAATAACTTTTTAATAGTCGTACTTGCGACTATTAATCCAAAATTATGACAATAATAGTTCAAACTACGACTATTAAATCAAATACTTGCTGTCTCAGAGTTTATTATCAGTACAGAGTGGAACGGTCTGGTTATATAAAAAGAACACGATGAAGACTTCATGAAGATGTCTCCATCGTATTGCTCACTTTCGCATTAAGCGGTCAATCTTTCCATAATCGAATCCCCAATATGTTTTTCCATCGCCAGCAAATCCATATACATCACTGACTTCACGGAGTCTATAAGGCGGTTCAATGCCGGAATGGATAGCTTGTTTGGTTTTGCGTCGGAAGATTCGGTTTGCAATTCGCTTGTCCTCTTTCTGAGAATCGGCGAATGTACTCATGGGAGTTTTTCTTTTACTTCTGCTCATCGTTATGTAAGAGTTTGTGCCTACGACAATTCGTAAGCAGATTAAACACCTACATAGCATCGAGATAAATATTGTTCTTATACATATATGGTAAAACTTAGATTGTCAGGAGTTTTACACCAAGTGCGTCTGAAATCTTTGCAATCGTCCGTAAAGTGAAATTGTGTGTACCTCCAAGCCATCGAGAGACTTCTGCTTCGGTCTTGCCCATCTTTTTTGCCAACTGCTTCTGACTGATATTCTTTTCCCGAAGAATCATGTCAATCTTATCGGCAAGGGCAAACGACATATCAAGTTCCATCTTGACATCGTTCTGAACGGTGGCAAGACATTCATCAAATAGTTGGGCAGTCGTTTTCATAACTCAAATGTTTTATCGGTTATTCCATTCAGGACTGTTTCCTCGACAATGATGGATCCTTCTTTCTCAGCCGCTTTTAATAGCGCATCAAATTTCTGAAGATCCATGACATAACCATTGAGTTCCTGATTCTCATTGTATGTCTTTGTTTGCTTAATACCTCCATTGCCAAGAATCAATATTTTATCCGAAATTCTCAGGCAATATAATCTCAGTTTGCCTGAGTCAATCGGGAGTGCGCATACTCTGTCTGCATATTTCCCCTCGGGACGGAAATATCGTTCCTGCACTCCATTTTCCAGAATTTTTTGCAGGGCATACAGAATCAGCTGATAGTCACGCTGGAGTTTGCCATTGTCCTTGAAGCGGTTAAGGAATTTTGCGAACTCCGACATATCACCATCCTCAAAGATGATGGTGTAGAGGCTTGCCGATTCGGAAGACCTCACAGGCTCTATTTTTACTTTCTTACTCATAATTCGTCTACAAAGATATAACAAAATTTCGAGATTATTAGCTTATATGCTAATTATTTTATTTCAGGATAATTGAATTTTAGCGGCATCGCGTAGCTTTCTGCGTAAACAGGTTATGATGATTCAACACAAATCGGTGTTTTTGGGGCGATTCGCTTTTAATATTTGGGATATTTCACTTGGAAGTTATTTCAGCGAGATGGAATTAGCGGCATCGCGCTTCTTTTGGTTTACGACCTCGGCGTAGATCTGAGTCGTGGCGACGTTTTTGTGCGTTAGCATTTTGCTGACGGTGTAGATGTCGGTGCCATTGGTAATCAGTAATGTTGCGTAGGTGTGACGGAGGCCGTGAAAGGTGATTTTCTTCTTGATACCGGCATCTTTGAGCCATTTCTTGAATGGCTCGCGGGTGTGGGAGCGG
>DAAL01000069.1:984-5140 GCA_001701065.1 Bacteroidales bacterium GP4 | reverse complement strand
TCGATTTTATCATTGCAAGCGGCGACAACCACACACGGCAATATGACGAAACGACGGCTATGCGTGATTCGCTGATAGCTCACGGAGTGCCGGAGGACCGGATTATACCCGATTATGCCGGATTCAGAACGTTGGATTCTGTAGTAAGGGCACGGGAGGTGTTTGGTTGCGATTCACTTACTATAATATCACAGGCTGATCACAACGCAAGAGCCTTATATCTTGCCCAAGCAAACGGAATCAAAGCCGTGGCGGTCAACGCCCCTACTCGTGCCGGGAAGTGGGTGCGCCTGCGACTTGCCGTGCGTGAATGGCTTGCCCGGGATAAGATGATGCTTGACATATGGTTTGGCAAACAGCCGCATTTTCTCGGTGAGAAAATCAAGATTCCGGAAGTTCTGCGACAGAAAAGCTATTCGACAGCCGATGGCATGACCATGCGAATTGTGAAGCCGGATATCATTCAGTCCAGGATTGACTCTTTTATAGTCGAATTCAGCAATACCCGCAAGGATGAAGGGCTTACAGGCGAATGGTTCAGGATTGAAAAAAAGACGGATGACGGACACTGGAAAAAACTTCCGTTCGACAGGAAATACGAGAATTCCGATGGAGAGACGTTGTCTATAGTATTCACTGCAATTGGCTGGATTGTGCGTTCTGACACTCCATTCCGGATGACAGTCAAACCGTGGTTCTACGAATGCAACTGGACACCGGGCACTTACCGTCTTGTAAAAACTTTCAGTTATCCGCCTTATCCTCGGACAACGCCGAGCGATACCGCATATGTCGAATTTCAAATCAGATAAATGGACGTTGAGACAACCCTATCGGACAAAATAAACATTCCCGACATTAAAAGGGCTGCAACTTGGGCAACTGAAAGCCGCAAGAACCGGGAAAAGCTTTGGACATGGGTTCATTCCGATGACCGCAGGATGAGTGTAAACGCACTTTGGACCATGACGCATCTTCCGGCTTCGGAATCCGGCTGGCTCGTGTCCTTGCGGGATGAGATGATTGACATGTTGTTGACCGAGACCGATACGGGTAAAAAGCGGATGCTGCTTCAGATTCTACGGGACCAAGATTACGGTGCCAATAACATAAGGACTGACTTTCTCGACTTCTGCCTGTCGAAAATCAATTCCGAGTGTGAATCATCAGCCGTAAGATGCTTTTGCATATACACGTCATTCAAAATGTGCAGTCATTATCCCGAATTGATTGCCGAACTTGAAGAGCATCTCGACATGATGCGGTTTCAAGCACTCTCTCCGGGACTGAAAAGCGCTTTGCGACAAACAAAAACAAAAATCACAAAAATAAGATGAAAAAGAGAGTTGAACTCAGTAATTATTGCTTGATTATTTCAGTGCTTATAATCGTACTGATATGGGGAACATTTGTGTATGCCTTGAAACAACCCGGTCACGACCTCGCGGTAGGGATTCTCGCAGGGGTAATGATGCTGTTATTCCTTGCTACACTGTTTTTTATGCCATTGTCGATATCCCTTGACGGCAACAGCCTGAATGTAAATCGTCCGCTGAAGGTCAAAAGCATTTCCCTTTCCGAAATTGCCGATGTCAGGGTATGCCCTCCCACTATGGGCGCGATAAGAATCTGTGGCAGCGGCGGCTGGTTTGGATGGTATGGGTGGTTCCGGGAAGGAGATCTCGGCAAGTATTTCGCCTATTACGGCAAAGCATCGGACTGCTTTCTTGTGACCCTTAAAGACGGCAAGAAGTACATGCTCGGCTGCAAGGATGCTCCTGAAATGGTCGCAGCCATAAGGGACAGGCTTCACAGCTAAGCCTCTTCCCAATACAAGAAAGATTATAAAAGGTTTTTAGAGCAATCTGCCGCAGTCGTGCCAGTCGCCAATCATTTCCCCGCGCTCACTTGCTTCGATGAGCTTCGCCAATCGTGCTGCAAACAGTTCGGGCTTTGAAGCGACACGTTGAATGTTGTCAATCCTAACTCGCTGATACAATTGCGGAAACGCACAGAAATTGCTCCATGCGACAGACCGCGCCCTGAATGCATCAAGAATCTCCGGAATAATTACAAAATCGGCGTTAAGGTCAGGACAAGCGGCTCGTCCGCTCTCGGTCATCAGTCCCATCCGTTCAAGCCGGCGGCATCGCTCCTTGTTAAGTTCTGTCCATCGTCCGCCCTTGCTTCTGGGTCCAAATCGCTGAAGCGTAACCCCGTCCACATTTTTAACGGTAGAATCAATCCATCCGAAACACAAAGCCTCCTCTACGGCATCAAGATACCATAGCGAGTCATGAGGCGGAGTCTTGCCGCGCTTCACCGCTATCCAGCATTCTTTTTCCGACGCATGATTTTCAATCAGCCATTTCCGGAAATCGGCTCGATTGCTCAACTGAAGAATATTAACAGGGGTCATAATAATACTGCTGCAAAGTTACATCATTTTTGTGTCACTGCCGCTGTACTGCCAGCAGTTTATTTCATTCCGTTGAGCTTTTATGAGTTTTTATTCTTATCTTTGTCGCAACATCAGCCGCTACGTAACGCGGGATTGCGACAAATAACAAATACACAAGGTAATGAGGAATACTAATCGTGACAGCATAGACTTCGGCAAGGAGAAAATAGGCAAACTTTTCCGAATAATTTTCTTCCCTACATTAGTGGGGATGCTTTTCAACTCGGCATTGACTATTATTGACGGTGTATTTGTAGGAAAAGGAGTCGGTGCTTTCGGCATAGCTTCTGTTAACATTGTAGCACCGCTATTCATGGTATCGACCGGCATTGGACTACTGTTCGGCATTGGAGCATCGATTGTGGCAAGCATCCACCTTGCCAAGGAAAATCCAAAGGCGGCACGAATAGTCATGACCCAAGCGATCACTGTGGGATTGGGAGTAATGAGCACGATAATAGTGCTTTCACTGTGTTTCACCGACACCCTGTTGGGGCTCCTTGGATGCAGCGATAAGCTGGAATCCTACGCTACCGATTATCTGTTGTGGATTCTTCCGGGATTGTTTTTCCTCTATCTGCAATGCGTAGGGATGATGCTTATCCGTCTTGACGGCGCTCCCCGATATGCGATGTGGGTCCAGATTATTGGAGCGATTGTCAATATCGGTCTTGACTGGTATATGATATTCCCACTCGGAATGGGTGTGAAAGGCGCATCAATAGCCACATCTATAGCCTGTTGCGTCAGCGGCTGTATGGTATTGGTGTATTTCCTGTGGTTCTCGCGGACACTCCGATTCTATAAAATCAAGCTCTCACGGACAGCCATATATCTGACCATGCGCAATTGCCTGTATATGATAAAGATAGGATTCGCCACATTCCTGACTGAGCTTGCCATGAGTGTGATGATGATTACCGGCAATTACATGTTCATGAGGGAGCTTGGCGAAGACGGAGTTGCAGCTTTTGCCGTGGCTTGCTATCTGTTCCCCATTGTCTTTTCCATCAGCAATGCCGTGGCGCAATCGGCACAGCCCATCATAAGCTTCAACTACGGCGCAGGCCAATCGTCAAGAGTCAAAGAAGCTCTCCGCACATCAGTGCTTGCTGCGATAGCTTGCGGCATTACCATATCATTGTCCCTATGGGTCGGGGCTCCGGAAATAACATCCATGTTTCTTTACTCATCGGAGAAGTCTTATGGGCTTACAGTCGAAGGGTTGCCGTTGTTTTCGCTATGCGCCATCCCCTTTGCGCTTAACATAGCCTACATCGGCTATTACCAAAGCATAGAAAAAGCCAACCCCTCCATCGTGTACACATTGCTAAGGGGCATTCTAATTCTGGTACCGGCTTTCATTCTGATGCCGTCAGTTCTTGGAGTGCCGGGTTTATGGCTTGCAATACCCGCTGCCGAAACTCTCACGCTCATTATAATCCTCGCCTTTTTCAGGAAAATCGGAAAACCCGCTTAATCAATCCCGGGAAGCCCGAAATTCAAGGACAAAACCTGTTATTTGCCCTCTTCTATTTGTTCCATTGCTTTCATAGGGCATTTTCTCACGCATTTGCCGCACTCGATGCAAATGGCATAATCTATCACCGGGAATCCTTCGGAATCCTGTGAAATAGCTCCGACCGGACATGCTTTAATAAGCGGACAAACATGGTCGTGAGGACATCTTTTCTT
>DAAL01000069.1:0-835 GCA_001701065.1 Bacteroidales bacterium GP4 | reverse complement strand
GATTCCGAAGGATTCCCGGTGATAGCAAAAGCCGCAGAATCATGCGGCATCTCGCAGTCAACCTTGTCATCGCTTGTTCAAAAGCTGGAATTTGAGCTTGATGTGACTATATTTGACCGTAAAAGCCATCCGATAAAGCCGACAGCTGTAGGCGAAGAAATTATCAGCCGTGCAAAGCTTCTGCTGTTCAACGCCGCGCAAGTCAGGGAGTTGGTAGCAACCCGAAAAGGCGAATCAGTAGGAAAAGTGTCGCTTGGCATAACTTCTACGGTAGCGCCTTATTTATTGCCAAAGATGCTCAAATATTTGTCCGTCAACCATCCTGACATAGAATTACATGTTGAGGAAGGACGCGTATCAACCCTTATTTCACAACTTGAACGCGGAGAACTCGATATTGCGCTCTTGGCGACACCGCTCAATAACGAAGAATTACTGGAAATACCGGTCTATCAAGAACGTCTTATGGCATATGTATCCCCGGATGAGCCTATTTACGATGACCCGAATCTGCTCACCGGCAGGCTTCCGGTGGAAAGCGTGTGGGTGCTTCGCGAGGGCTATTGTCCTAATCGCAGCGTTTTTCCCTTTTGCAACCATAGAGCCGAACGACAAGCTGTTTACGAAGCAGGCAGCGTGGAGACCCTGATAAAGATTGTTGACGAGAACGGAGGATATGCCATCATTCCGGAACTTCACGTGCCGCTTCTTAGAAAATGCCAGCAAGCCAATGTACGTGCGCTCACCAATCCCGAGCCTACTCGTGAGATAGCCTTTGTGGTGCACCGTAATTTTGTGCGAGAGCGGCTACGGATAAAAGTAACCGACTACAAGA
>DAAL01000236.1 GCA_001701065.1 Bacteroidales bacterium GP4 | reverse complement strand
CAACCACACAGCCGTTGACCACACATCATATTGGCGGCGATGGTGTCGAAGCACCATGACCATGCATGAAGAATTGTGTAGTCATTGGTGTCGGCTTGGGGAGTGTTTTGTTTCCCGCGGCACCCTGTCACTCCGGTGGCTATGACCGCAGCGGCACCTAATAAGAATGCTGTTCTTTTCATATAAATATATTGGAAATTAATTATTTTACGCATTTACGAAGTTACTGACTTTTATTCAAAATAACAAGTAATGGCATCATTTAGTTAATTTGAGTGTATTTTTATACGGAAATGTGAAAGAATTTACTTATTTTTGTTGCTCGAAACAATTATTATCAATTCAAATACAATAAAATGACAGAAAAACTTGTAGTTGCCCTTAACGAAAAAGGGTGGGCGCGGTGGACCGCATTGGTGCTTATAGCACTGATGATGCTTGCCGCCTATATGTTTGTGGACGTAATGTCGCCATTGCAGTCCTTGGTTGAAACACAGCGCGGGTGGTCCCCCGATGCTTTCGGATATTATGCCGGAGCCGAGTATATACTTAATGTGTTCGGCTTCCTGATACTTGCCGGTATTATTCTTGACAAGATGGGTGTCCGCTTCACCGGAACTTTATCGGCATCGGTGATGGTTGCCGGCGCGTTTATTAAGTTCTATGCTTTGAGCGACGGATTTCAAGGCAGCGCATTGGACGGATGGTTAAGCTCATGGTGGGTTGACTTCCCGGGTAGCGCAAAACTTGCCGCCTTCGGATTTATGATATTCGGCTGCGGATGTGAAATGGCGGGTATCACAGTATCGAAGATTATCGCCAAGTGGTTTGCCGGCAAAGAGATGGCACTTGCCATGGGTGCCGAGATGGCATTGGCGCGTTTCGGTGTGTTTGCTATTTTCTCTATATCGCCCCGTCTCGCTGACTCGCATTGGTTCGGCAACAACGATCCCACAGTTGTGATTCCGGTAGGGTTCTGTGCTTCATTGCTGCTTATCGGTCTCATCTGTTTCCTCGTTTTTGATGTGATGGACCGCACTCTTGACCGTCAGTTAGGTGCCGACAAGGCTAAAGGCGATGAAACAGCCGAGGAAGAATTCAAACTGAGCGATGTGAAAAACATTTTCAGCAGCCAGCTCTTCTGGATTATCGCGCTGCTGTGCGTGCTCTATTATTCTGCGATTTTCCCGTTCCAGCGTTACGCAGCAAATATGCTCCAGTGCAACCTTGGCATAGACGCTACCACCGCTTCCGACATTTTCCGTTGGTTCCCTGTTGGAGCGGCGATAATCACTCCCATGCTCGGTTTTTTCCTTGACAAGAAAGGCAAAGGCGCATCGATGCTTATCCTTGGCGCGATATTGATGATTCTTTGTCACCTCACCTTTGCGCTCATTGTGCCGCGCTATCCGAGCGAAGTGATAGCATTCTCCGCTATTATTATATTAGGTATATCTTTCTCTCTCGTTCCGGCTGCGCTATGGCCTTCGATACCTAAAATCATGGATGCCCGTTTCCTCGGAAGTGCCTATTCATTGATTTTCTGGGTTCAGAATATCGGACTTGCTTTGTTCCCTATTCTGATAGGTCAGGTGCTTACAGCGTCCAATCCCGGCGTTACTGACCCCATGCAGTATAATTACACTAACCCGATGCTTTTGTTTGCCGGTCTTGGCGTGTTGGCGCTTTTCTTCGGAATATGGTTGCGCATCCTTGACTCTAAAAAGCATTACGGTCTTGAACTTCCTAACATTAAGAAAAGCAAGGAAGAGGAGATATTCACTTCGGAAGGTGAAACAATGGAATAGTGAACAGTATAGTATTATAATATATGTGTATGCGGGACGCTGGATGAAGCGTCCCGTTTTTGTTGGATGTCGGATAAAAATGTGTTAAAATCGGGATTAATCATGGAATAACAGCCCCGACAATAAAATTTTTCATTAGATTTGCAGAAGATTCAAGAGAGAATCGGTTTTTTTAATGAAAGGTGTTATTGAAATTTTATCTTTTTGATTCAAACTTCGCAACTTTGAACAACAGCATGAAGATGAGATTGGCAATAGCATCTGCATCGAGTGCTTATTAACTGTCTTTTAGGAGGCGGTCAGTATAGCTCTTTCGGTGTGGGGCTATTGTTTTATCCATGCTGTAGGTATTGCGAAGACCTGAATCAAGGATAAAACGGAATATATCCTCCACACCTTTTTTATTTATATGATTATCCGAGGAGGCGGCTATTAAAGAATATGGCAATCGATGATGAATAACCCTATTGAGATATTATGTCCTGCCGATATTGACGGGATTGAAACACGAGATTTGGTAATACCTTCCTATATTGTTAAGGATGGGATTAGATGCTGTGTGACTGGTATCGGACGGGGTGCTTTCAGTAATTGTCGTAATATTGTCACTGTCCGGTTGCCGGAAACGCTTGTCGCTGTCAAAGAAAAGGCGTTTCTCGGATGCCGAAATATAGAATCGGTAATCTTGGCTGATTCTACTGAGGTTATCGGCGACAGCGCATTTTCGGGATGTTCGGCGCTTCGTAATATAGAGTTTGGTGAATCTTTAAAGTCAATAGGTCGATATGCTTTCTGGGGATGCGGTGAAATTGAGGCAATTTCTTTCCCTGCAGCTATGGAAAGTATAGGGCGTTGTTCTTTTTCAGGATGCGACAAGCTTAAGGATATTTATTGCGGCGCAGTGCCGCCGCTTTGCGACGAGTGGTGTTTCGGATTTTCCGACGATGTTTTTAAACGGGCTGTTTTGCATGTGCCTAATGGCAGTAGCGGTGATTACGGATTGTCGCCTGTGTGGCATAAGTTTTCTAATATTGTCGAAGCTGGCGATGTATCGGGTGTTGATGAATTGAATGTTTCGAGCGATGGCAGCCGGGAGCCGGTAAGGATATTTGATTCTTCGGGTAAATGCGTGTATAGGGGAAATGATGCTCTTGTTGATTTCTTGTCGCCCGGAAATTATGTGATGGTTATCGGCGATAAGATGATGAAAATAGTTATTGACGGTTGATTTGTTCGGTTACTTCGCGGTTCCATTGGCGGCGTTCCGGGTCGTCCCACCACCCCCATTTGTTGAAATAGCGCACCATGTTCACGCAGTGGGTCAACATCAGGCGGAAACTGTGGTAGCTTCCTTGCTGATGGGCGTGCACAATAGTCACATCAGGGTAAAACATGGTGAGCCAATGCCGGTGCATTCGCCGTGTTATGTCTATATCCTCGGGATAGAGGAAGAATCTCGGGTCGAAACCGCCTGCTTGTTGAAGGCACGATGTCCTGAAGAGGATGAAACTGCCTTGATGATAAGGCACATTCAGTGGCGACTGGTGGTCCCAGGCTGAGAGAGTGTAGCGGTCGTTGCGACGTTTAGTCCATGAGGAGGGGAGGAACCGTCGGGCAAAGACATCCAGCGGTGTCGGAAGCAGACGCACTACGTCCTGGCGTTTTCCGTCAGGATACACCACATTGGGTATAACTTGCGCCACTCGGGGATTCCCTTGCATGTAGTTAGCCAGTTTTGCTAAATCTTCCGGATTAAACTTCACGTCATGGTTCATCACGAGATGGAAGTCAGCTCCCATGGCGATGCTTTCTTCTATCGCTATGTTGTGCGCTCTTCCAAATCCTAAGTTGGTGCCGTTGTGGATATACTTTATGTCAATCTTACCGCCTGACGTGAAGCGGCTTACCGCGTCATGCAGGAAGTCGTTAGGGCTGTTGTCCACAACCCAAAGCCGGGCTACGCAGCTATCAGCCACTAAGCCGATGCAGCTTAGCAGTTCCTTAATGTCCGGATTGTAGGTTACGATGGATGCTGTGACTAACATAATGTGCGAAGCTACAAATAAATCGGGGATAAAACAAATAATTATGTAGATAAGTCGTTGACATTATCATGGCGCATAACGTGAGAATATGGATAATTATGTGTACTTTTGCGGATGTAAACTGTGCAAAACGTGTACTATGAGTGATATAATAAAGTTGTTGCCTGATTCGGTGGCTAATCAGATCGCCGCCGGGGAAGTGATACAACGTCCTGCTTCCGTAATAAAGGAATTGGTGGAAAATTCCATCGATGCCGGAGCCACTATGGTGGAAATTATCGTCAAGGATGCCGGACGTACCCTCATTCAGGTGGTTGACAACGGTAAGGGGATGTCGCCCACTGATGCCCGGCTTGCCTTTGAGCGTCATTCCACGTCCAAAATCACCGAGGCTGCCGACCTCTTTGCGCTTCACACCATGGGATTCCGCGGCGAAGCGCTTGCTTCCATCTGTGCCGTAGCTCAGGTGGACCTCCGTACCATGAGAAAGGAGGATACTGTGGGAACTCACATAGTTATTTCCGGTTCACATCTTGAGACTCAGGAGCCTATAGCCACTGTGCCGGGATGTAACTTCATGATAAAAAATCTTTTCTTCAATGTACCGGCAAGGCGTAAATTCCTGAAAAGCGATAATGTGGAGATGAGCCATCTTACCCATGAGTTTGAGCGGCTTGCGCTTGTGAATCCCGGAGTGGAGTTTAAGCTTGTGCATAACGATGTGATTCAGCATCACCTCTTGAAGGGAAGCTTTAAGCAGCGTATAGTGGAACTGTTCGGCAAGGCTCTTGACCGGCAGCTTGTCCCGGTGGGAACTGACACATCATTAGTCAAGATTGAAGGATTCGTGTGCCGTCCCGAGAACGCCAAGAAGAGGGGCTATCAGCAATATATGATGGTCAATGGCAGGAACATGCGCCATCCTTATTTCCACAAAGCGCTCATGCTTTGCTACGAGCAGCTTATACCCGCTGACCATCAGCCGAGCTATTTCCTCAACTTTACAGTGGATCCTGCCACTATCGATGTCAACATACATCCCACAAAGAGTGAGATAAAGTTTGAAAACGAGAAGCCTATATGGGATATACTCACGGCGGCGGTGAGGGAAGGCCTCGGAAAATTCAATGTGGTGCCGTCTATTGATTTCGACATGGACAATGCTCCCGAGATACCGGCTTTCATGCCCGATTCAGGCGCTAACCACGGACTTGACCTTGACACATCCTATAATCCGTTTAAAGTGTCGGGCGGCGGTGGCGGCGGTTTCCGGGACAAGACGCTGACTCGTTCAGCTCAGAATTGGGATAAACTGTACGAGAGCTTTTCCCGGGGATGTGATTCTTCTTCGGATTTCCCCGGCGGAGGAGTAAGGGCAAGTTCGTTGAACAATACCATTGTGGATGAGTCGACCGGTGAGATTATCGAGATGAACACCATGGAAAGCGAGTTGACGCTTGACCCTGTGGTGCCGTCGGTAATCCAGATGAAAGGACGTTATATAATATCGCCGTCAAAATCAGGACTGATGATTGTCGACCAACACCGGGCGCATGTGAGAATACTCTATGACCGCTATCTTGCGCTTGCCGGACAAGACGCGCTTACCATGCAGCGTGTGATTTTCCCGGAAGTCGTGCAGCTTACAGCGGCGCAGAGCGCGATGCTTGAGAGCGTGGTGGGCGATGTCAACCGCATAGGGTTTGACATTGTGAATCTCGGCGACAATTCATGGACTGTCAACGGATGTCCTTCCGTTTTGGGCAATGTCAATCCTCAGGACATGTTGATTACTATCGTAAATAATGTGTCGGAAGAAGAATCTTCTATTGAGAATGACCTGCTGCACAAAGTGGCTTTGTCCATGGCACATGCTTCGGCAGTAAGAATCGGTCAACAGCTTACTGTGGCTGAGATGGACACGATATTGAGCGATTTATTCCGCACGGCATCGCCTAACTATTCCCCCGAGGGACAACGCATCATAACTATTATAGCTACTGAGGATATTGTAAAGATGTTCATGTGACGCGGCTGTAGGTCGAACAAAACAAGATGAATGATTGTCTTACTATTAAATAATCCTTCATCAGTTATGTTAGACGTTTCAACTTTTGCCGCTGTGGCTTCATCCAAGAGTTCCCAAGGTGATTTGGCTATTGATGCGATAGATGCCACCGCCAATGACAGCACTTATGCTTTAGCCACATTCCTTCTGGACATTGTGGACAAAATTCTAAAACCTTTGGGGCTTGGCGGCAATGCCACCGCCGAGACTGTGGTTTATGCCATTGTGGTGTTTGCCTTGTCGGTGATAGTAGGGTATATCACCAAGTGGATTGTGTTGCTTATCATGAGATGGTTCGAGATGAAACATGATAAGACATTGTACAGTTTTTTGTCCGATGAACGCTTTTTCGTGAAGGTGTGCCGGGTCATTCCTGCCCTGGTGTTCCTTGTGCTGATACAGTTCACGCTTGTCTACACTCATTCCAATGTGGCAAAATGGCTGACCAAATTCACCCTGCTTTATGTGATTTATGTGACAGGGGTGGCGATTGTGTCGTTTGTGGGCGCGATGTGGAAGAATGTCGACGCTCGCAAGAACAAGCGACGTTTGCCGCTCAATGGTCTTGTGCAGCTTGTAAAGGGCATCATATGGATTCTCGCTTTAATTGTGGCTGTGGGTGTGCTTGTCAATAAGTCGCCGGCATCGTTGTTTGCGGGACTTGGCGCATTTGCGGCGGTGCTCATGTTAGTATTTAAGGACAGCATACTTGGAGTTGTAGCCGGAGTGCAGTTGTCGGAGAACGACAGTCTGCATGTAGGCGACTGGATAAAAATCAACGGCACTGATGCCAACGGTACTGTGCAGGAGGTCACGTTGACTTCGGTAAAGGTGCTTAATTGGGATAAGACCACCACGTGCGTGCCGCCTTACAGTCTTGTGAGCGGTAGTTTCACCAATTACCGGAGTATGCAGCTCAGCCACACTCGGCGCATTCAGCGAAGTTATGTTCTTGACTCTGACAGCATACTTCCCACGACTCCCGAGATGCTTGATGAGGTGCGTAAAGTTCCGTTTATGGATGAGTATATCACCAAGAAGTTGGCGCAGAAGGCAGCCGGTAAAGTTGAGGATGTCAATAACTCCGAAGGTCTTGTCGACGGCACTATCGATTCCAATCTCGGATTGTTCCGTGCTTATCTTAAGATGTGGCTTGACGCGTCGCCTTACGTGTCGCACGGTGATGATTGTTTTGTCTCCACTCTTCCGCAGTCCGGCACCGGGCTTCCCATCCAGATTTATTGCTTTACCTCCACCTCTTCATGGTTTCCTTATGAAGCTATCATGGACACGATTTTCGAGCATGTGGCAACTATGCTTCCCAAGTTCAGTCTTGTCGCATTTCAGAATCCTTCGGGCCGTGACACAATTCTTGAAGGATGTATCGGCACCACTGATCCTACGACTATCTTTGGACTTCCGAGGCCTATGCTGACCGGGAAAAAGCTCGTCCAAGAAGAGCCGCTGCCGTAAGAAACCGATTAAAAATACTTCATAAAGAGATGGGACCTGCCGGGTCTCATCTCTTTTTTATGTCGCCAACGGGTGAGAGTTCGCAGTCGGATAAATGAGCTATTTTTAACCCCTATTAACTTTAATTAACTATGGGGGGGGGGTAACAATAATATGTAACTTTGTAACATCGCATGGACAAGTGATGGAAAAAGGCCATTGTCCATTCATTTGTCAATTGACATTTATTGCGTTATAGTATGTTGTTAGGCTATCTTTGTGTTGCAAATAGCAAGAAATAATAATTGTGGAAAGAGTAATTTTAAATATTATTTCAATATTAGTTATTTTAATGAGTATCGTTCTTGACAGTTGCGTAGAGCGTACCGAAGATCTAATTAGCGATGGAAATGTAGTAAGATTGCGTTTTGCATGTACTCCGTCTCCTTCCCTGTCACGTGCCGATAAGTGGAATGATTCTTATGACGGCTCGGATGCCGATGACTTTGAGAATATTATCTCTACTATAGATATAATATTATATGACCGGTCGGGCAATGCTCCCGTGAGGTTGCCTTGGACAAGGGATAAAAAGGACAATAATGTGTTTATCGTGACAATGGATTCTTCCAATCCGTGTATCACTACTGATGTTTCTGGCAATAAGGCTCTTGACGGACGTATAGTTATAGTGGCAAATTCTTCGGCGGGTTCATCGCCTTTTGGATCGATACTGTTCCGGAATGATGTAGTTAAGCTGTGGGGAATCCCTATGTGGGGCACGAAACAGCTTGATATGGTGCCTATTGATTTGAATGGGGTGACTCATCTCGGCGAAGTCATGCTTCTCAGGGCTATGTCGAAGATTTCAGTGCGCTTGTCCGATACGGTCGACGAAGGCTATAATTTGAGTTCAGTGTCACTGAATTCTTATGCGGACTACGGCAATGCAGTGCCTAACGGCGCGTCGACTGTAGTTGAAACGGGAGAACTTGGAATAGAGGAATGCTTTAACCCGGTTTCATCCGTGGTGGATAAGCCGTTTGCCTTCACTCCGGTAAGTGACCGGGAATGTGTGGGTTATCTGACTGAAGTCGAGGCTCCTGACCATAACGGCATGAGGATGGATGTGGAAATCTCCATGTCAGGCAATAAAGTGCCGCTATCCAATTCCTCAATCCGCTTTGTGGAGTATTCAGCGGGCAGTCCCACTGATCGGACTTACAATCTTGTGCGCAACCACTGTTATGAGTTCCTTATTAATAGCGTGAGCGATGACGAAATACAGTTTACGGTGTGTGGACTTGATAATGTGTCAACAGATATAACTTTTGACTGATGTTTTGTGAAAATTTAAAATATAGGTTATCAGGCGTGTTTAAGTTCGTTGCGGCTATGCTGGCAGTGCTGTTGCAGTCGTGCGCCGACGAAGCCATTTGCTCCGTTGACGGAGTGGAGGAAGGTCGTGCGGCTACAGTGTCGCTGAAATGGGACTTGGAAACTGTCGAGCATAAATCAAGGACAGCCTCTGATGTTTTCTTTTCCGGAACGGTCAACACCATCTGGATAGGGGTGTATGATTACACTACAGGCGATGTCGTGTATTCAAAAATATTTGAAGTGGGCGGCATGTACAATGAGCCTGATTCCCGGAAGATAAAACTTTCCCTTTCGTCGGGTCGTAGGCGCATCGTGGCGGTGGCTAATCCTAACACCAACTTCGGAGTGTCGGATAACGATGAACTGAATAAGGCTTTAGGCAAAGATGCGGCGTTGTCATTGACGCGACTAAGCGATTTGCTTTTATCGGCTGACACATGGGAGAAGTATAAATCCATCTCAGCGTCTCTCACCCGCAGTTCCGATGTGTCGCCGGTAGGTTCCGACATGGTTATGACGGGAGTGTATTACGAGTCAGGTCATCCGGCATCGTCATGGCTCGATGCCAATGAAGGTTATGTCGACATCAAGCCGGGAGTGAATGAACTTGCCGGGAAGATACATTTACGGCGATTGTTCTCGCTTGTCAGGTTCAATATCATTGCCGGTGACGGCATCGAGATAGAGCCGTTGTCGTGGCAGGTGATGAATGTGCCGGGGTTAAGTTATCTGCATGAGCAGCAGGGAAACAGTTCCGATGTGTGCGGTTATTTCGCCACAGCTGAGTCACCGGCTCCAGGGCGTAACTACAGCAACTCCACACGAAGTTTCATATTTGAATCGGGCAAGCTGGAGTATGCCGATGGAAAGCCGTTGGGAAAGGACGGTTACCGGTTTGACTTCTACCAGTTTGAAAACAAGCGCACCGCCATTCCCGGCTCTTGTTCTGCCTATACTGACAGGGAGAAAGAATATAAGGAGAATAACCTTAATACCGGAATATATAAGTCGTTGTGTCCTTCCGTGAATGATACTTATAATAACTGGGGAACTTTCGTGTCGCTACGGGTACGCTTGTCCTATTCAGTCGTAAATAGCGACGGAACGGAGGTCAACAGAGTGGCGTATGCCAACTATTCCATTCATCTGGGCTATTGTGAGGGGAATACCGAGGAGGATAAGGCACGTGATTTTAACTGTAGACGCAACACATGCTACACCTACAATGTGACCGTGAACGGTGCCGATAAAATATATGTGGAAGCAACATCCGGCGATGAGCAGCAGCCAGGTGCCGAAGGGGAAATATATGACACTTCCAATAATCTCATCTCACTTGATGCGCATTATTGTGTGTACAATGTCAAGTTTTCCAATGCTGACCGTGCGGCGTTGATGTACTCTACTGTCACTTATTTTGACAATCAAGCTTATACGTTCACTCAGGACGATGCGGCAAAATTCGGCGATAATGATTACTTTAACCGGCAAATGGTGGAATGGGTACAGATAGCGCCTACCACTGATGAATACACTGTCGCAAAATATCCCGGAGAAGATAATGCTTGGACTCTTGAGGATTTCCGCGCTGTGGACGGCTCCGGTAAAAAGCTCGTGAATCTCCATTCCGATGATAAACAGGGCAGAGTGGATAATAAAACCGAGAGATGGTACACAATATTCTTTAATGAGTACGCTTATAAGTACAATACCGACAATAGTATTATGACGAATTCCCACACCGGCGGCGAAGGCGGCTGGGAAAAATGGGTGAATCAGAATGATCGGCAGCTGGTGTTGGCGATTAAAAACGGTAAAGTTTCGCCCGATAATGAAAGCACTTATTCCGAGTCAAAGTACGGTTTTCTCCAGCATTCCATACAGACGTACTATTCAACCGATAATCTTACTGCGACTCGTACCGCGGTGGGTATGGAACAGTTGAATGAAAGTTTTGGACTGAATTTCCGCTGGACATGGAGCAACTCTATGGCTTTAAGCCAGGTGAACGGACGATGGAACGTCTGGCAGTTTGCCAACGGCAAGGAATGGGAGGACCTGATTTCCGATAAATTCGCTTCCAATCCTAAGGTTACCGAGCAGTTCAATTTCTCCACACCTAACTATTATCCGGCGCAAATCCATAATGTGAGATCTTTGTACGGTAAAAGTTTAAGTTATCACTTGGAAACCGACCCGGATCCGGAATTAGTGTATTATGAAATGATGGATGTGTGCATGAACCGCAACCGTGACCTTGACGGGGACGGTAAAATCTCGGCTAACGAGATGCGGTGGTACCTTCCAAGCACAGGCAAGTATCTGCGTTTGGTGCTGGGGCGTAACTCCATGAGGGAGCCGTTGATGGATTATAACGCCACATCGGAGTTAACCTATGGAACGGTGTGGGATGCTAATGCGAAAAATTCCCGGTTTCACTTTTTCTCTTCCGATAAAGCTGTGCTTTGGGCTGAAGAGGGACTTTCAAAGGGAAACTTGGTTGAGGGTGTTAATCCCACCGGGCAGTTAAGGTACGTTCCGTGGCAGGCAAGATGCATCCGTAATCTTGGAGTGGACCACACTAAAGTTTTGGATTCCGATCCGGTGACTCCTGCGTATATTACGGAGTATGAAACTGACGAGAATGGCAACAAAATAGCGAAATATATAGACATGTCCTACTATGACGACGCATCCAAGCGTGCCCCCATTGCAGGTAAAATTCTGCCCCATAAGGTTAATGAGACAGCCAACATGGTCGCTCCAAAGCTGGAGTTTGCCCAAAATGCAATATGGGTTGTGCTTGGACCTCCCACGGGAGAACTGAAAAGCTATGCCGATGTGTGGGCTGACAGCCTGACAAACAATAGCCCATGTGACCGGTACTCACAGGACGGTGACGGCATGGGTTGGCGCGTGCCGAACCAGAAGGAACTCGCCATTATGCGTCAGGCGGGTCGTCTTGGCAGCGGTAATTACATGAGTTGCTCAAGAACCTATTTTGATGACCGTTTTGTGGGTGTGGCAGGCGACCAGTCGCAGGCATTTGAGACCAATACCGGTTCATTCAATGTGTGGTGCGTGAGGGATGTGATTGACAACGCGTCACGTAAATCTCCTTCCCGTAACGTAGTGCGTGACAAAGCTCCTAATTTCAGATATGTCACACACCAAGGCAGCAATGCATCGCTCTATTCTCTCCCAAAACGTCCTACTTTATTGATGTTCTATGACCCTGACTGCTGTCATTGCCGTGACGCAGTGGCGGCTCTTAGAAATGACGCGGCTTTAAGTGCGCTTGTGCGTGACGGCAAGGTAAATGTCATAGCGGTTGATGCCGAGGAGGACTATGACTACTGGAAGCGGACTGCGAAACATCTTCCGGCGGAATGGACAGTGGCTTTTGACCGCTCGGGAGTCATTGATAACGATTTGTATCCTCTTGAGGAAATTCCCATGATATATGTGCTTGACGCTGACCGCTCGATAGCTCTTTCAAAGGCTGCTCCTGCCGAGGGGGTAAAAACTTTAACTCGAATTGTAAAAATAAAATAAGATTATGGAAAGAGATGGCATTCACATAAGAAAATCATTGATGAAAGTAATGATTTCAGCGATTTTTATAATAATGCTGCCTGATAAATTTTATGCGCAAGTGTCCGTATCGACCAATGCCATAGAATGGGCGACCACGACTGTAAATGCCGGCGTGGAATACGCTTTTGACAGTGAATACTCGCTAATGCTTGACGGGATGATAAATCCGTGGAATTTCCATGACGAGAAGCATTTTCATCTGTGGATGACACGGATGGAGGTTCGCCGTTGGTGGAAAGAGCCAAAGCAAGGGCATTTTGCAGGAGTGCATGTGCTTGGCGGTCAGTATAATGTCAAAAACATTGACTTGCCTTTCGGAATGTTGCCCGAGACTCTTGATGGTAGGCACTACGAAGGGTGCATGATAGGGCTTGGAGCTTCCTATGGTTACCGGTGGATATTATCCGACAACTGGACCGCTGAGGCATCATTGGGCTTGGGGTATGTCTATAGCCCTTATAAGCTTTACGGACGTTGCGCCCGGGTGCTTGACAAGCATAACCGCAATTATGTGGGTCCCACACGCATTGCAGTGTCGATAGCTTATGCATTCTGAGTCATTTAGATAACAAAATAATAAACATTAATACATTATTTATTATGGACTACAAGAATTATTTGAAGATGTTGGCAGTAAGCCTTATTGTGGCTTCCTGCTCAAACGATGATGCTCCCGCTAATGGCGGCATCACTACAGGTACAGATGGAAGAGCTTATCTGAATATGGCGTTCAATCTGCCTTCTCGTGCCTCGAACTCTCGTGCCGGTGCCAACGATCAATTCGATGACGGCATCGCAAGCGAATATCAGGTGAACAGTGCGCATCTCATCACCTTTATCGGTAAAGACGAAGCTTCGGCTGCCGTTTCGGAGGTAATCAATATGGTTTCGTTCCAGCCTTGGAATAATGAAGGCACAACTACTGATCAAGTCACAGTAAAGAGGGAAGTCGTGCAGGAACTAAAGGTAATTCCTACCGGAGTCAATAACTTGTACGCTTATGTTGTCCTGAATATGCCTCATAATGATGTGGTGGAAAAATTTGCTGCAGGAAAGACTATAAGCGACATTATGGCGACAGAGGTTTCCTCTATGGTGGGCGACGGCAGCGGATTCATAATGATGAATGCTCCGCTTGCTATTGCCTCAGGAACTTCAACTTCGGTCAGAACCCTTGTGCCGGTTAGTGCCAATCATATCAAGCCTACTCCGGTGGAGGCGCAGAATGAAGGTCCGGTGGAAGTGTATCTTGAACGTGGAGTGGCAAAGGTCACTATAGGGAAGCATGACGCGCATGGTGAATTTAATGACATGCCTGTTGATCCTGCAAATTCTCCTATCATCGTATCGCTTGACAGTTGGGCTATCGATTATACCAATACTACCTCTTATCTTGCCCGTAATGTAAGTGAATTCGATACATGGAAAGACTATGCCGCATCGCCGTCTATCGGTAAACGTATGGTAGGCAAAGTTGCTGTCACAAACGCTACTAATAGTGAATATAAAGATGCTTACCGTATATATTGGGCTAAAGATCCCAATTATGACTCTGCGGCAGATGATGCTCTTACACGTATTGTTGATAATGGCGCTGAAGTTCAAAATGCCTGGGATAAGGTGGAATATCCTATGGAAAATACATTTGATATCGAAAACCAGATGCAGAATAATGTTACACGGTTAGTGTTTAAGGCTTCAATTAAGCTAAAAAATAATGATGCCGGAAG
>DAAL01000087.1:3769-3958 GCA_001701065.1 Bacteroidales bacterium GP4 | reverse complement strand
GTAAGGGCTACAGCGTAGTCCGCAACCGCTGGAATGCGTAATCACCTCCCCCTCCATCCAAGCCACAGCGTGGCGCAGCGATGGAGCCATCCCTACGGGATTCAAATTAGAGGGTAGATGCATTTCCTACCGGTGGTTGCGAGCGGCTACGCAGCTCTTACCACCGGCTACAAGCGAGATTAACGCCTA
>DAAL01000087.1:3574-3699 GCA_001701065.1 Bacteroidales bacterium GP4 | reverse complement strand
GTGTAAACCGTGGGTGATTATGAACCCACCACACAAAATGGAGCTTCGGAGATGCGACAAGGGAGGTATTATTTCTAAAAATAGATATTTTTAAAAGGTGAAGAAAATTTTTATTTTGGAGGTTT
>DAAL01000087.1:574-3565 GCA_001701065.1 Bacteroidales bacterium GP4 | reverse complement strand
AAATTGTATATTAATGCATTATAAACCGAGGTGAAGAATATTTTGTTGGCATATTTTCTTGGATGATGCTTTCTTTTTCTATACCTTTGCCACAGATAAACTTTAAAATAAAAGCTATGCTGAAATTTAACAAACTAATCATGACCGTAGCACTTGTGATGGCTATGGTTTCGTTGTCAAGTTGCGACAGCAACGATGAACCCAAGTTTACTGATGTGCAACCGGGATTCCGGTTTGAAACCGCCGATACACTTGTGTCTTCCATTTCCCATAATTTTGATGTCAAAGTAACGCAATTACAAGGCACCTCCGTGAGCCTTAAAGATTGGGAATTTTTCTCGGTGAGTGTGTGGAATGATGCGCTTGCCTCGAACAATAATGATGGGTGGGAAATTGTTTCCATGGGGTTGACCGGAAAAGAGATTGACCTCGGTTGGATAAAACTCAGCAAGATTCCCGGAGTAACGTTGCCGGAAATGAATTGTGAGATTAAAGCCAACACCACTTCGCAAAACCGTAAGGTGAGAATAATAATAGGTGAACGAAACGGTTCGATAATCCGCTCCGGTGAAATCATCCTGTCACAGAAAGGAAAAGAATAGATTTAAAATTGCGTTTTGAAGCACAAGTATGCTATAGAGGATAGATTTTGATGCGATTTGTGCATGATGTAGCCTCGGGTTTTACAGTTTCCCGAGGCTATGTTATGTCTATATGGGCAGATGAGCATGAACAAAGGAATACCCTTCAAACGTTTAATGTGTAAGCAATAAAATTGAAATTATGAAAGGGATAAACATTCTTATTTTACTGACGCTCCTTCTTGGATTGTCGTCATGCCACAAGAGCAAGATTGACAAAGTTTTTTTCATCACCACCTATGACGGAACGGTTGAGGTAAATGACCGTAAATGTGAGTTTAAGGACAAGTCGATTGCGCTTATCCCGCAATATGTGGCAACTTACGACAGGATAGATGACTACTTTGTGCTTCGGTTCTCAATGAGGGCTGAGGACTGCGTGACCAATGAGAAGTGTTCCTTCCGTGCGCAGTTGACATTCAAAGGCAGGCTTCCCGAACAGGGTAAAAAATTCCCCATAAAGCTCGTCACCAAACTGGAGGAATGGACACCGGCGATGGGAGAAACCGGATGGGCACAGTTTATGTGGGCTCCTAAGAGTTCGTCCATAGATGTGAGCGGACATAACGGCGAACGTGCTATACTGAATGCGGAAAGCATTTCGGACGGCTATGTGGTGGTTGACAACATAGGTGCTACCGGAGAGTCGGAGAAGGTATATGTATTCGGGCTGCATTTCGAGTTCAACGGTGAAGTGACAGGTGGAAATAACGGCGACATAAGTCTTCCTGTGAAGGTAAAAGGTGAGAATATTATTTTCAGGTCAGTTGTTCCCGATGAGATGGGACCCGTGTATTTCCCGGTGCAGTACGCTGACGGAAATCTCTTTGTCCCCGACAACTTTTTTCAACAATAATACGACTTGGTAAATAATTTTGGATTTTGGATTTTGGATTTTGTGAGCGGTGAGGGCAAACGGAGGGGTGCGTTTACGGCGTGGGTTACTGTGAGAAGTAACAATGTCTCAAAAAATCGGATTGTTGGATGATTAATAGAGAAAAATCGTTAACTTTGCACTTTAATTCACAAAACCAATAAAAGTGGAACCGAAATATATCTTTGTCACCGGCGGAGTTGTTTCCTCATTGGGCAAGGGAATCATCTCATCGTCGCTTGCTTGTTTGCTTAAAGCGCGCGGATTTTCGGTGACGATACAGAAGTTTGACCCCTATATCAACATCGACCCCGGTACGCTTAATCCTTACGAACACGGGGAATGTTATGTGACGGTGGACGGACATGAGGCTGACCTCGATTTAGGTCATTACGAACGATTCACCAATGTGCCCACTACCCGCGCCAACAATGTCACTACCGGGCGAATCTATCAGAGCGTGATAGACAAGGAACGCCGCGGCGACTATCTGGGAAAAACTGTGCAGATAATCCCCCACATAACCGACGAAATAAAGCGCAACGTGAAGTTGCTCGGCAATACAGGAAAATTTGACTTCATCATCACCGAGATAGGCGGTACCGTGGGCGACATCGAGTCGTTGCCGTTTCTTGAAGCGGTGCGCCAGTTGAGGTGGGAACTTGGACAGAATGCACTGTGCATCCATCTGACCTATGTGCCCTACATCCGCGCCGCCAAGGAGCTTAAGACCAAGCCGACCCAGCACTCGGTTAAGCAGCTTCAGGAAGTGGGTATACAGCCCGACATCCTTGTGCTCCGCACCGAGCGTGACGTGCCAGCCGACATGCGCCGCAAGATAGCTCAGTTCTGCAACGTCGCTCCCGACGCTGTGATTCAGTCAGTGGATGTGCCTTCGATATACGAAGTGCCGTTGAAGATGCACGAGCAGCACTTTGACGAAATAGTTCTGCGTAAAACCGGAGTTCCGGTGGAAGGTGAGCCTGACATGAAAGCATGGCTGCGCTTCGTGGACAAGATAGAGAGCGCCAAGGAAGAAATAACAATAGGTCTTGTGGGAAAATACGTGGAACTTCAGGATGCCTACAAGTCGATAAACGAATCACTGTTTCAAGCTGCCACCTACAACGACCGCAAGCTAAACCTTGTGTACATACACTCGGAGAAACTCACCGAGGACGACGTGGATGCCAAGCTTTCAGGAATGGACGGGGTGATTATAGCTCCGGGATTCGGACACCGTGGAATCGAGGGCAAGTTTGTGGCTCTTAAGTGGTGCCGCGAGCATGATGTACCCACTTTCGGTATCTGCTTGGGAATGCAGTGCATGGTGATCGAGTTTGCGCGCAATGTCCTTGGACTGCATGAGGCAAATTCCACCGAGATGAATTCGCTTACCCCCGACAATGTCATTGACCTCATGGACGAGCAGAAGTCCATCACCAATATGGGTGGAACCATGCGCCTCGGAGCTTA
>DAAL01000087.1:0-516 GCA_001701065.1 Bacteroidales bacterium GP4 | reverse complement strand
CGCCACCGCCATCGCTTCGAGTTCAACAATGATTACCGCAAGCGATTTGAGGATGCCGGACTTCGCTGTGTGGGCGAAAATCCCGAAACCCGCCTGGTGGAGGTAGTGGAAATGCCTGACCACCGCTGGTACATCGGTACACAGTACCATCCTGAATATTCTTCGACAGTATTATCACCTAACCCTATATTTCTTGATTTTATAAAAGCTGCCATAGCTTACAAAAAAGATAAAACTAATGGATAAAAACACTATGACCGGACTGCTCCTGATGGGAGCTGTGATTTTAGGCTTTATGTGGCTCAACCAGCCGAAACCCCAACCTGACAGTCCGTACCCTCCCGAGGAACTTAACGAGCAGCAGAAGACTGCCCTTGCCGTGGACGATCTCGACACTCCGGCTGACACGCTTAGCGGGTCGGAACTATCGATGCTTGCCGCCGCCATCAAGCAGTACGGCGTGAAGGACACAGTGGACAACCGCGCCGTGGTGCGTAATTCCCATGTCAACCTTGT
>DAAL01000226.1:7501-9512 GCA_001701065.1 Bacteroidales bacterium GP4 | reverse complement strand
ATTTCAAGGAGGTAGGTAGAGGGCTCACTGCCGATAAAGTAGTTGAACTCCATGGCTGTGTTAAACATGGTGGATGCATTGTCGCCGGTCACGACATCGGTTACAGTGAAGGTGGCATCGCCTTCAGTGGTTTCAAACTCGATGGTAATTACACCATCCTGATAATAGCACTCGACGGGAGAATACCGCTGTGGAGCACGAGGACGATCCTTACTACCCTTTTTCTATAACTCCACAGGTTTCACCCTTTCGTTATCTGCAAATGAAGACAACGGAAGTAACAACATTAAAATCGCAAAAATTACTTTCATTTTCTAATTAATAATTATTTGTTTAATAGCACGAAATTAATTAAATATGATGATTCTTGCCTCTTTTATGAGCTATAAAAATGTAGGCACCTAAATGCGTAATCATTGATATACCAATAGCTTACGCATATGCCCAATTAAAATTTATAGGCGTGTTTATAATCTATTGAATTTTAGACTCTTTTTATTTTTGCTATATAAGAAATGCCTATTTATTTTATCGAACGATTACTTTGAAGTGTGTTTATAATCATCTGTAATATGAAGTCGTTATCTGAATATTTTGATTTTTGAATTTTAGACTTTATTCGTTTTATTTTAGAATAAAAATTAACTTTATTCAAATTTAGGAGTAAGCATATGCTTCTTGTTGATAGCCTGGAAAAAACCATGACTAATATTTTTAAATCCTCTTCATTTAGCGAAGGAACATGCGTTCTTAATAAAAAGATTATATTATTATAATATTTATTGACTATATTTTCTAAATCGAGCAGATAATCACTATCGGATATGTGGGATAATTCTGACTTGAATGCAGAATAAAGTTTTTCTTTATTAGAATTATCGTCTTTCCAATCAAAATATTTTTCACATATAGAATTAAGAGAAGAGAATTTAGATTGATATAGATACTCAATAATTTTCTTTGATTCTTGTGTTTCTGATTTTTGGATATTTAAGGATTTTAGTAATTCTCTCATCTCTGACATCTGATGAAATATTTCCAAATTTTTACGTTTTAGTCTCTCTCTGTAAAATAGTGTAAATCCAATAATTAAAATAGATATTATAATCATAAGAAATACTGCGAGATAAAATGCTTGAATCTTTTTTTGTGATTCAATTTGGTTCATATCTTTATAATAATCGCGTTGACTTTCACTAACTTGCATAGATAATGTATTTACCGCTAAACTGTCTTTTAATAAGAATAATTTGCGATGAGCATCTAAAGCTGTTCTATAATCTCCTGATTTTTTAGCCATAATATACTTCATCATTATGACCGCTGGGTCTTTAGACCCAAATTTTTTAATAGCTTCTTTAAAGAACTTATGAGCGTTATCTATTTGTTCTTTATCTATGGCGTATTGCAAGATAATTAAATAATCGTATGCTTCAAGAGATTCTATTCCAGATAAGCTATCTACTAAAGATATTTTTTGTTCCAATAGAGAATCCTGTCCAGTATAATATAGCGGAGCTAAATAGGCACTTTCATAGTAACTATTTAATTTTTGATTTTTAAATGCTTCAAGCATGGAAAGGCTATCAAGCATTCTAATACTTTCTTTAAATTTGTTTCCGTTACTAAGATCAATGGCAGCTTCAACCAGAGAGTAAGCTTCATTTAACTTTTTCCCCGAGATTTCATAATTGCCAGCAGCCTTTATGCGTTGTTTATAAGATTCTAATCTATTGAAATTCTGGGCATATATGTCAGCCTGTAATTCTTGATTTTTTGCCGACCAAAACGGATTACTGAGTTTTGTCGAAATTCTTTCTGACTCCATTGAGGACATCATAGATTGTCTGTAATTGTGAATATTGTAGTCTATTCGAGCCAAATAGAACAGGGCTTTCATCAAATATTCTTGGTCGTTGTGGTCCCGGAAGTAGTCAACAGCGATGTTGATGAGGGAGTCGGAGGTGATGTCGATGTAGTTTTTGTCAAGGGCTTGGCTGAGGAGGAGGGC
>DAAL01000226.1:220-7427 GCA_001701065.1 Bacteroidales bacterium GP4 | reverse complement strand
TCCATCACGGCTTCGGCATGGGCGAGGGTGTCCGACACCTGAGAGTGCCGGCTGCAAGATACCGCCGCAAGGAGCAGCAACAATAGAATATAAATGAATTGACGTTTTAAACCATTCATATAGGCACGAATCTTTCCACAAAGATAATGATTCTTTAAGGTTTACCCAAACATGGAATTAATTCATGTCATTTGCTATTTTTGTGAAAGCGGCTTCGAGTTTAAGGGCTATAGCGGCATTGTCCTTAATGAGAAAATAAAGTTCGCCCACAGGCTGCATTTCCACCATATTCTTGAACTCAAGCGGGCCTTTCCATTCCGAAATCATTTTAGATATGCGGTTTTCGGCATCCTGCTCGGTTATGTCGCCGCTTTCCATGAACAAAGCGGTGGGTTTTCCCGAAAGTGAATCGATGGAAGAGAACATCTGATAGTTTGCCACAAACGAGAAACAATCATCCACCACTTCATGCCACAATGAAATGTCCACCCTTGTCTGAAGCGAGTCAAGGGCAAGACTCGTCTGTGAAGCTGACTTTAACAAACGCACCACAACGGGAAGACTTGTGTGGTCGATAGGAAGCCCCGACGGCTTGAACAGGTCGGCCATGTCATTGAAAGAAAAGTCAGGGTTATACCTGGCATCCTCATCGGTGCGTTTATCCACAGGAGTAGTGATGGCATAACAGTAAGCGAGGAATGTGTTAAGGCTGTTTATAATGGATGGAATACTTTTCAACAGTTTCTCCTTCTCGATGTTGAAATGCCGGTGACGCTGCTTCTCGATTTCCGAGGCAACATCTATCTCCGATTTCATGGAGCCAACGGCATTCAGGAACAACCCCAGAATAATCAATCCGCACAGCACTTCGATGGCGGTGACAAGCTGCGCCCATCCGTGGGAAGGGGTGTAGTCGCCGAACCCGAGAGTGGAGATAGTGACTATACTATAATATAACCATGAACCGAAGTCGGTGCTTCCTCCGGCAGGGATGCGGAATTGTCCGTCGGGCAACCACATATATATTAAAGCAAACACAGGTGTCAACGCCACATAAAGCCCTATCCACACCACGGGGCGGATGTTGGACACGACATGAAAGAAATGCCGCACTCGATCGGATAATGTCATAATCTTTTTATTGTTTAAATACAGAATTAAAAACATCTGTGCAGTTATTAAAGTTGATTATTCTTACAGGAGAACAGCACTGATGTTATCAACTCCTTTTCTTTTAATTTTAAAAAGTTTTTTTCAAAAAAATCATTTTTAAATAAGAATAATAAAGGATGTCAATAGTAATGATAACTTTTTGAGAAAAGTATTGCATAAAATGTTATCATTATTGAGGTCAACGTTACTGATAGTTTATCAACAGTGTTATGCGTTAATTAATAATGACTTAGATGTTTTATTAACAAGGTGTTGATAAGTGATTTTAACAGTGTGTTGATAGTGTTTTAGTGTTAAAAACCATAGTAAAAACTGACTATATTTACTTTAAAACTTTGTGCTAACTTATTAGGAAAAAGCGAAGTCTTACAGGCTTATAATGCTTGCGGAATAATCAAAATTTATTTATAAAAATCTATCAGTTTATTATCAATAGTTATTATCAACAATATTAACATCGATTGTTGACAACGAGAAAACGGCAAGTGGAGTGCCGGATTAGACTATTTTGAAATAACTTCTTCGGAAAGTAAGTACCCCTATTATAATAATTGCAACTACACCTATCATAGCGGCATATGACATGGATTTGGCAAAGCTTAAATTTTTGATGAACAAGAAATATTCGGCGGGTATAAATGTACTTAGAAAGCCTATGAGGGGACACCATTTGAATGGTATAGGTTCTTTAATCAATGCCAACTCTGTATTGCAATGATCACAGTGTATGGTTGTTGCTGTTCCTCGCAGAAGATAGGTAGAACAATTCTTTATTGAAATCTTACGATGACAATGAGGACATTCTCGTGCTTTCTGTTCCATAACTTATATTACTTTTCTGGGGTCCAAGTGGCAGGGTTTATTGTTGCAGCAAATATAGATATAAAAAGTGATATAAAAAATAAGGAGAGTTAAGCTTTTTCAGCTTGACTCTCCTTTATCAGGTCAAATAGGATATTGTCAGTATTATTTTTTCAAAGCGTCTTTAACTTTGTCGGCAGCGTTTGAAGCGGCATCTTTGGCTTTGCTTGCAGCATCGGAAACGGCTGACTTGGTTTTGTCAGCGGCATTAGCGGCAGCATCCTTAGCATTGGCAGCAGCATCGCTTACAGCGTCCTTGGCATCGGCAACTTTTCCGGCAACAGAGTCAGCGGCAGCTTTGGTAGCGTCGGCAACGTCGGAAGCTACTGAATCAACATCGGCAGCTGCTTTACTGAACCAGTTTTCAGCTGAAGGATCTTTAGCCTTGATAGCGGGAGCCACTTCGTCAAGATAAGCTTCAGCTTCGGAAGTTTTACCTTCGTCGATTAGCTTGTTGGCATAGTCCTGAGCCTGCTTAACGTAGATTTTAAGACTGTCAGGATTGGTGCAATTCTCGATTTTTGCCTTTAATTGGGCACCTTTGTCTTCTGCTTTCTTTGTTCCGCTGCATGATGCTATTGACATCATAGCGGCAACCACTGCGATTGATAGAACTAATTTTTTCATAAAATTCCAAAATAAATACTAAATGTATAAAACATGAAATTAAAAAAAGTTCACAACAGAGTTAAAATTTTTTTAGAATAAATGCTTATATAAGAATAGATAGGACAATATTTGTAATGATAATAATATTTAAGAGTAATTATTAAGAAAATTGTTATACCTTTGTAAACAAATTAATTAATCTCTCTGATTATGGCAAGACCAATAAAAGAAACTCCGATACTATACGGTTCGGATGCAAGACGATTTGAAGAAAGAATGCAGAATCCTCCTAAAGTATCGGAGGAAAAACGCAATCAGATTCGTAAATCTTACGAAACCGTTATAAAAATGATGGTCAACTAATTAATTTTAATACTTATATTCTCTATATAAATGAAAATAGCTGTGAATCCATAAGATTCACAGCTATTTTATTATTTAAAAGGTTTTTAGAATTGGTGGGTGACGGGGGAGATGGTGAAGCTGAATGTGTAGTCCTGGTAGGGCAACATGTATTCAGGCAACGGAAGAGCACCCCAACTGTTGACGCATCCGAGTCCCATCTGCTTAAGGTCGAAGTTCACTACAGTTTCCTTCACCGGAGCCACTTCATTCCAGTGGGTGTTGGTCTTGTTTTCGCCGCCGTCAAGCGATTCGATGGTGTAGTTGAGCGCAGAAGCCGAGAATGGAGCGGCAGCCTTGATCTCTATACCTGCACCTGAATTGTCAAGCACTCGCCACCAACGTAGGTCACTGCGTGTGCCTGTCTCCTGCGGACGGATGTAATGGAACGGCTGATCCTTCACTGCCTGACGGTATATGCCAAGCTTGGTGCAGTTGTTACGGTCGATGTAGTTTTCACCGGGACCGCGTCCGTAGTATTCAACCGTGTTGTACTTTTCAGGCATCACAAGTTGCATACCGAAGCGGAACATCGGCGATACTTTAGCTCCCTGAGTGGCGTTGAAGCTCTCGGTGACTCCCACAGTGCCGTCGCCGTAAACATTGTAGATAAGTTGTAGATTACCTTCTACGCCCGGCATAGAGTATTTAGCTGTTACGACAGCCTTACCGTCCGTCTCAACGCAGTCGATGGAGGTGAGTTTGATTTCAGGATTTTTCCAAGCTTGGTAACGCTTCTGCAGTCCTGCGCCGTAGTCATTGTCAGTGGGAGCGCGCCAGAAGTTGGGCTTAATCACGCTTCCGGGCTCAAGAAGAGAACTTCCGTTGGCTTCATAGAAGGATATGTAGCCTGACGCACGGTCAATGGCAAGTGAGAAGTCAGTACCTTCGATAATGTATTTGTCGGGGGTGATGTCGAGTCGACGGATAGCTTTTGACGCATGTTTATTGGGGTCAACTACCATCTTGTGGCATAGTTTGCTGCCTTCGAGCGCTAATTGCTGGGTTGCTATCACGGTACCTGCCGGAAGAAGACCGTCCTCGGAGGTAAGCGCATAGTCGATGTTGAGCAGCCATTCGCCGCAGCCCTTTGCCTCGCCATAGTCCACGGTGTACTGAACGGTGGCTTGCGGAGCTACATTGATGCCTGAAACCACTCCTGAGCGCACGGGAGTGCCATTGTGGAGTAGTGTCCAGTTGAGGTTGACATTGTCGAGAGGACGGAAGAAGTTTTCATTGTACACGTCGACCTTGTGGGGTGCAGCAAGCGACGACCACACATTCTGATAGATGTACTGCACTTCGTAAGCGTGGGGGTTAAACTCACGGTCGGGCGATATAAGACCGTTGTCGCAGAAATTCTGGTCAGAAGCATCGGTTGCGTTGAAGTCGCCTCCGTAAGCCCATATCTCCACGCCGTCCTTGTTTTTCCAGCGTAACGACTGGTCCACGAAGTCCCAGATGTAGCCGCCCTGATACTTCGGATAGTTGCGGATTATGTCCCAATACTCTTTGAAGCCGCCTTCGGAATTACCCATGGCGTGGGCGTATTCGCACTGGATGAGAGGCTTGGTGTGGGCATCGTTTTCGGAGTATTCAACTGACGATTCGTAGCCGAAGTACATGGGGCAGAATATATCGGTTTTGCCGTCGAGCGGAGCGCGTTCGTACTGTACGGGGCGGGAGTTGTCGAGAGATTTTATTTCGTCATAAGCGGCTTCAAAGTTAGGTCCGTAGCCGGCTTCGTTGCCGAGTGACCACACAATGATACTCGGGTGGTTGTAGTTGCGCTGCACGTGGCGGCGGTTACGTTCCACATGGGCTTTCAAGTATTTCGGGTCTTTGGCAAGAGTAGCGTCACCGTAGCCCATTCCGTGGGATTCGATGTTGGCTTCGGCAGTCACATAAAGTCCGTAGCGGTCGCATAGGTCGTACCAGTAAGGATCGTCGGGATAGTGGCACGTGCGCACGGCGTTTATGTTCATTTCCTTCATGCGCTTCACATCCTGCAACATGCGTTCACGGCTTACCACATAACCTCCGTCGGGGTCAAGTTCGTGGCGGTCGGCACCCTTGATAAGCACAGGCTGTCCGTTGACGAGGAGTTGTGAATTTTTGATTTCCACACGCCGGAATCCCACATTCACCGGAATTGTCTCGATGACTTTTCCGCCTTTGGAGAATGTAGCGCGTAATTGATAGAGATTTGGAGTCTCGGCAGTCCATTTTAGCGGATTTTTGAGGTCCATTGTAAAGTTTACGCTGCCTTTGGCATTGTTTTTCCCGGCTTTTGCCACTACTTTGTTTTCGGCATCAAGAAGCTGTAGTTCCACATTGCCTGAACCTTTTATGTCGAGATTCACATTGAGTACGCCGTCACGGTAGTCATCGGTGAGGTCGGCATGTACACGGATGTCCTCGATGCGGTTTTTGGAGCGGGAATAGAGGTAATTTTCACGCGCGAGGCCGCTAAGGCGGAAGAAGTCCTGATCCTCAAGATAAGTGCCGTCGTTCCAGCGGAATATCTGCACGGCTATGAGGTTGTCCTTGCCGGGGCGGATGTAGGGGGTGATGTCAAATTCGCTTTCAAGCTTGCTGTCCTCGCCGTAGCCCACATATTTTCCGTTGACCCACAACGATATGTTGGAAGTAGCCGAACCGAAATGAGCTATCACGTCCTTGCCTTTCCAGTCGGCGGGGATGTACACAAGACGGCGGTAAGAACCCACGTTGTTACGTTTTTCGGGGACAATGGGCGGATTGTTTTCATTGTATCCGCGCCATGGATAGCCGGTGTTGACGTAGATGGGGTCGCCGTAGCCGTTGAGTTCCCACAATCCGGGGACTTTGATTTTATCCCACTGCGAGTCATCGTAGGCTTCTTTCCAGAAGTCGGCGGGGCGTTTGTCGGCATCGGGTACCCAGTTGAAACGCCAGGTGCCGTCGAGGGTTACGAAATTGGCGGAATTTTTTTTTTCAAAACTTTCGCCTGGTTGAAACGCGAAGTAGCTTGAATGCATGGGGTAACGGTTGATTTCCGTCACTTCCGGATCAAGCCATTCGGGAGTCTTTGCTTGAAGCTGCGCGGTCAGGAAAGCTGACGCAGCAAGTAAGAGAAGCTTTTTCATTTTGATATGGTTAATTGGGTTGGATATTCTATTATGTAGACAGGGGTTGATGGAGCGTTATCCACCGGTTTTTCTTCATCGCCCTGGTAAGTTTTCTGGACGAAAATGTGAAGCTGATGCCGGCTGTTCCACAAATTTTTGTCAATCGATGGTTCCCATGCGCCCACTGAATAGTCAGTGATGTCGGTTATGGTCCACCGGGAGGAAGAGAGGTCGTCAGTGACTGCTACCGATGCTTTGCCGCCACGTTCCTCGTCACGGAACAGAAAATAAGCATTAGTGCCGTCGCTTACTACCACCGGGCGGGAGATGGGAATCATTTTGGTGCCTCCTCCGCTGAGCGAAAAGGGGGTGGTGCAGTGACCTACAGTGCTGCTGCGCCACTGTGCTCCATCGTTCCACACAAGGCGGTACTGCGGCACCTGGCTGTCAGCGTCACGCCAGTAAGTGGCTATGTAAGGATGTCCGAGGCTGTCGGCGGTCATGCTCGTTTGGTTTATCAGTTCGGAGTTCTGCGGGATGCTCCACGCCACTTCGGCGGTGGCGAGAGTTATGGGGAGTGAATAGGGTTCGCCCGACGATTTTTCCCAAGTGACTCCGTTGTCGCGTGACCGGGCATAGCAGAGGTCATGATTGGTCTCCACAAGCCATGTTTCACGCCACACCCATGACAGGTGTATCACTCCGTCACCGTCCACATGGAGTTGCCAGTAGGCGTTGCGCTGATTCTCGCCGTCGATGAGCGAATCGTGCACCCGGGTCCACATCGTGTCCTTGACTGAATAGCGGTTAAGCACCAGATTCCCTCTGCCTGATGCTCCGGAGCGGTAGGCAAACAGCATGTCGCCCGACGGGAGCGTATAGAATTCAGGATAAGTGACATCGTTTTCGTCCACGCCGGTCATGGGGACAAGGGGGCCCAGTTGAAGGCTTCCAGGCGAGAGGCTTCTTGCGTAGCGCAACGGGTTGCCGTGATGGTCAAATGAAGCGTGGATATAACCGTCGCCGTCCACCCCGATGCTTATCACATTGTG
>DAAL01000226.1:0-166 GCA_001701065.1 Bacteroidales bacterium GP4 | reverse complement strand
AGACGGCGTTTTGCAAGCACCACATAGCCGTCCGGGTCATAATAGGCGGTGTACTGCGTGGAGTCGTGGGTTGCTACTGAACTATTGCGGAAGATGGCTGTGTTGACCGAGGTTCCGCTGTAGCCGTCGCCCATTTTGCTCATGTGGACTTCAGCTGCGGCGTTGC
>DAAL01000168.1:845-12106 GCA_001701065.1 Bacteroidales bacterium GP4 | reverse complement strand
GACAGCTTCCGTGACGTTGTGACGGCATAGAAGATCAACCAAGATATTGCACACTTCCTTGTCAGTAGTATCCATAGTTCCTATATATAAAAATGTGTGCCGCCACGGATGGCGACACACTGACTACACTCATTTCCACCTTTTCAGGGATACTTATTAATCTTTTGCAATAGCGATTACAACACGGTTTTCGTTGTTGACAGCAAACGGCTGAACGGTATCGCCTTCAGCATCTTCATTGATGCGGCTTGCATCAACGCCTGCATTAACAAGAGCTGCTTTAACTGCATCGGCACGACGCTGTGAAAGCTTCATGTTGTAAGTGGAAGTACCGGTGTCCTTGTCAGCATAACCGGTTACAGTGACGCGAGCGTCAGGATTAGCCTTCATGTAATCAACGAGTTGATTTACCTTAGCTTGTTCTGATTCACGTATCTTAGCTGAGTTGATGGTAAAGAAGATGTTCTGAGTCATAGGCTCTGCCTTCTTAACCACAGGAGCGGGTTCCGGCTTGGGTTCGGGTTTGGGTTCCGGCTTGGGTTCGGGCTTCGGAGCAGCTACAGGAAGGTCCTCATAAACAGCGGGGATAACCTTGTAGTTCTTACCAAACTTGATTGTGAAGCCGGCAAGAAGATTGAACTGCCAGTCGATGTTGTCGCCTTTCTTTGAGTTCCAGTGGTCAGTGTAACCGTTGGCGTTAGCCTCAACGTTAAGGGCAACGATGTCGCTCAGGCGGATGTTAACGCCTAAACCGCCACGTCCGGCGAAGCTCCATTTGTGCTTGTCCCAAAGATATTCAAATTCAGCGCCGTGCTGGGCTGCGTCCAAAGCTTCATTGTTGTGGAAACGATCGTTGGCAGCAACACCCAAGAATGCATAGAAATCAAGAGTGCGCTTGTGATTGAAGCCACAGAACAAGTTAGTCAAAGAAAGCATTGCATCGACATTGCCCTGAATATAATTGAATTTGTAGTCATAACGAGGAGAAACCCAGCTACCTTTAGCCTGCCAGCCGCTTGCGCCAAAACGCAATCCGAAAGCGGGGCTAAACTGATAGCCGAAATTTAAAGCTGCGGCAGGAGAAATAAGGTCGCCAAAACTTTCAGCCTCGCCTACAGTGTAACCTGCACCGCCTTGAAGCTGCATAAACCAATGAGGATTGAACACCACCTGTTCAGGTGATACCAATTTACGTTCGGGTTGCTGAGCCGAAACGCTAAATGAACACAGTAATAGCAAAGAAGCTATACATGATACTAAACTTTTCACCTTCATAAAATTTATTAATGTTAACAATAGTGCAAATTTAACACAAAATACTATTCTACCCTAATTTTTAGTGAAATATTTGTGATTTTACCTAAAATTATTCATCATTAGCCGGATTTTCCCTTGTAGGCATGAGCAAAAAGGAGGAAATGTAAGCATTAAACGCATTTTTGTAGCTGTCGCTCACCGGAATGTAGGTGGAACCGAACACTATGCGGTTACGTTCTATGACTTTTATCTTCTTAGTGTTCACGATAAAGGAACGATGCACCCTCAGAAATGACGATTCGGGAAGATATTTCTCAAGCGACTTCATATTCATCAGCGTCACGATGGGACTCTTCTCCTCTTCCATATATATTTTCACATAATCCTTCAGCCCCTCGATGTAAAGGATTTTGTCAATCGCTATCTGACACAGCTTATACTCGCTTTTCACTATCATTACGTCCTTCTGTAAGTCCTGTTCCTCCATTTTGTCGCGCATCTGAACCCACTGCAACGCCTTGTTCACCGTGGCAAGAAACTCTTCATAGCTCACCGGCTTCATGAGATAGTCCAAGGCGTTCACCTTATAGCCCTCGACAGCATAGCGGTCGTAAGCGGTGGTGAACACTATGCGGCAACGCTTAGGAATAATCCGGGCAAACTCTATCCCGTTCAGCTGGGGCATGTGTATGTCCAGGAACACCACATCTATGTCGTTTTCCATTATCGACTTTATAGCCTCCTGAGCCGAACCGTATTTTCCCACAAGCTCGGCGCACGGAGTCCTCTCGATGTAACTTGCTATCAAATCTTGTGCCAAAGGCTCATCGTCCACGACACAGCATCTTAATGTAACCATTCTTTTCCTTTTAAGAGTTTATATCTATTACTAATTTAAATGTGTATTTATTGCCCGACACAGCTGTGTCAAGACTCGCTTTCTTACCATATATAATATCCAGCCGCCGCTTAAGATTGGACGAGCCGATACCTGATGAGTGCTGTTGCTCCACCGGCTGACTGCCGTCGGGGACAAAGGTATTGGTGATCTCGCACACGATGACACCGTCTTTAGCCTCAATCGATATAGAGATAAATGCATCGGGCAATCCGGTGTTGCCATACTTGAACGCATTCTCCACCGGCGAGATGAAAAGCATGGGGGCTACCGCGCTGTTCTCCATCGCTCCATAGTCAAGATTGATGACAATGGGTATCTTGTTGCCTATTCTAAGCTTCATCAGCTTTATATAGTTTTCGATAAATTCCATCTCGCTTTTCAGCGGAACCATGGATGAAGTGTCGTACAGCGCATACCTCAACAGCTGGCTCAAATCATGGACCGACTTCTGCGCATCGGAAGGATTTATCGCTATCAGCGCATAGATGGAGTTTAGGGTATTGAAGAGGAAGTGAGGGTTAAGCTGATTTTTTAGATTCTGAAGTTCCTGCACGTTCTGCGCCGCCTCAAGCTCCCGTTTTTGGGAAGTTAGCTTTACCCAGTAGTCGCTCAATTTCATCGCCATGCTCAGAGCCGCGGTCAGCACTATCATCACAATGTCGCGCAGAGTGACCGCAAGAATAAACGTGTACCCCGACGGACGATGGGGACGATGAGGACGCTCCGCATAATCGGGTCCCGACCACATTCCATGCATCAAGTTCACAATGATTATTGTGATTAAGGCGAAGAAAAGATTCCACCCTATTATTTTCCATGCCCAGTACTTTTTCCCAAGATAGCGGTCGATGATTATATAGTAGTTGACATAGAACACGCCCACAAACATCAACGCTTTCACATACATAGGCGGCGGAATGCGCAGTGAAGGGGCGTTTCGCCCCATAAGCACCTCCGGAAGGATGAAAATTATGACGAGACACAGGAAGTGGATAATGAACTTCACCCATGCCTGCACTTTCAGCGACGGTTGTTTTGCTATATCATTCATATCTTATTGCTTCTATCGGGTCAAGATTGGACGCTTTCTTTGCCGGATACCATCCGAAAAACACTCCGGTAACGGTACAAACCGCAAATGAAAGAACTACGGAATACAATTGGATATACACGGGCCAATGAGCTATGACATTGACAAGCCATGACGCAAGAGCACCTATTATAACACCTATTACTCCTCCAGTGACGCTGATGATTATCGCTTCTATCAGGAATTGCGACAGGATATCTATCCCCTTGGCTCCGATGGACATCCTAAGTCCTATCTCTCGGGTTCGCTCCGTGACCGACACATACATTATATTCATAATGCCGATACCGCCCACGAGAAGCGATATACCGGCTATGCAGGCAAGAAGCACGGTCATCATGTCGCTTGTCGAGTTCATCATCTCGCTCAATTCCTGCTGTGAACGTATCTCGAAGTCATCATCTGCGCCCTCCTTTATTTTGTGGCGGCCACGAAGTATTTCCGTAAGTTCGTCAATAGCCTGATCCGTAAGGCTCTCGTCCATGGCGCTTGCGAAAAGACCTTGGATGTAATCTATGGCAAGCACCCTCTTCATGACCGTGGTGTAAGGCGCAAGCACTACGTCGTCCTGATCCTGCCCCATGGAGTTAGTGCCTTTCTCTTCAAGTGTTCCTATCACAGTGAACGGGATTTTATTGAATCGTATTACTTTCCCTACCGGGTCATCGCCGCCGGGGAAGAGGTTGTCTATAACGGTTTGCCCCAAAAGGCACACCTTCGCTCCCGATTTTATGTCCTGTTCGGTGAAAATCGCTCCGTCCTTGACTTTCAGTTTACGTATGTCAAGATAGTCGGGTGTAACGCCGTAGATAGTGGACGGATAGTTATTGTTGCCGTTTATCCACTGTCCTCCGCTGTTCACCTGCGGAGAAACCGCCGATATGTAAGCCGCCTCGTCACGTATTTTCTCGTAGTCCTCCACTTCGAGGGTCTGCATGTCATCGGCGCTCTGTCTTACGCCGCCGCGCTGCATGTTGCCGGGATGCACCATAATCATGTTGGAGCCCATTTCGGATATCTGCTCCTTGATGCTGTTTTTGGAGCCTTGACCTATGGCAAGCATCGTAATCACCGAAGCAACACCTATGATGACCCCGAGCATAGTCAGAAAACACCGGAGCCTATTGTTGTTTAAAGCTTTAAGAGCTATCTTAAGAAGATTGGCGAATTTCATAAATCAATCATTTTCAGAGGGTAATGCGTCCAACGCATCTTTAGCCGATGACGGCGAAGTATTTAATGTGTCCGAGACCACTTTTCCGTCCCTCAACACGATATTGCGTGACGAGTAAGCGGCTATCTCAGGATTGTGGGTGACAAAAATAATAGTGCGTCCACGCCTGTGCAGTTCCTGAAACAGCACAAGAATGCTGAACGAAGTGCGGGTGTCGAGATTTCCGGTAGCCTCGTCGGCAAGAATAATCACCGGATCATTGACCAATGCGCGGGCTATAGCCACACGTTGCTGCTGTCCGCCCGACATCTGGTTGCTCTTATGGTAAAGGCGGTCCTGCAGCCCAACCGCTTCAAGAGCGTGCACAGCCCTTTCACTGCGTTCTTTCGACGAAACGCCCACATTGTAGAGCAACGGCAGTTCTACATTCTCGATAGCCGTAGTCTTTGGAAGCAGATTATAATTCTGGAACACAAAGCCTATTTTCCGGTTACGGATCACGGCACGGTCATTCTTGCTCATGGACTGCACCGACACTCCGTCAAGTTCATAAGTGCCTTCACTTGGGGTGTCAAGGCATCCCAGGAGGTTTAGCAGCGTGGACTTGCCGGAACCTGATGTTCCCATTATGGTCACGAACTCCCCCTCATGGATTGTGAAGTTAACACCCCTGAGCGCATGGACAGTCTCGCCGCCCACAATGAAGTTACGGCGAAGGTTCTCCACCTTTATTATTGTTTTAGACATGTTATCCATCACTATTTCTTCTTGTTTCGACCCGGAGGCTGCGGCGCAAACGGACTTTGCTCATTGGATGGTCCCGGAAGTGACTTGTCCTGCGCCACCGAATACTCAAGCGCCACTGTCATTCCTTCATCAATACCGCTCTTCACAGAAGTGAAAGCTCCGTTTGACGCTCCTATTGTGATGACTTTAGGTTCAAGACGGTCCCCTTCCACTACCCATATTTGACGGCGGTCAGCCCCCTGAGGTTTAAAATCAGGCACCGAATCCTTCACCGTGGGAAGCCCTTTAACATCGGGATAATCATGAGGCATAAACTGCAGAGCCTTGTTGGGGATAGTGAGAACTCCGTTTTCCTCCATTGTCATAATGGTAAGGTTTGCGGTCAGCCCCGGAATAAGCTTATGTTCCGGATTGGAAGCCCCCACAATGACCTCATAGGTCACGACATTGCTTTCAGTGGTGGGGCTAAGGCGCACCTGAGTGACTGTACCATGGAATTTATCGTCGGGATAGGCATCGACGGTAAATGTCACATTCTGCCCCACTTTTACCTGACCTATGTCAGCTTCATCCACATTTCCCACTACCTGCATATTGTCCAGGTCGGCTATGACAAAGAGATTAGCCACGTTCATGCTCGACACCACAGTTTGACCTATTTCCACCTCACGTGATATCACAATTCCGTCGATGGGAGAATATATCTCGGCGTAATTAAGATTCTTGGCGGCGCGCACCCTGTCAGCCTTTGCCTTGTCGTAGGCTGTCTTGGACACTTCGTAGTCCTTAAGCGATGTCTGATAGTCATAGTCGCTTATCAGCTGCTTGGCATGCAATGCCTTGTCACGCTCATAGTTGGTGCGGTTATACTCGTAGGTCAACCGCGCCGATTCCATGTTGGCGTTCGCGCTCTGCAGTTCGCTTTCAAGAAGGGTTTTCTCGATTTCGGCTATAAGCTCGCCTTTTTTCACCACGCTGTTATAGTCAGCATAAAGTTTCTCGATGATTCCGGTCACTTGAGTACCCACATCGACCTGCGTTACCGATTCCACGGTACCTGTTGCGGTTACTGACTCGCTGATGTCGCCCTTTTCCACTTTTACCGTCTTGAGGGTTATCTCAGGAGCTTTGTGACATCCTGTGAGCGCAAATAATGCCATTGCGCCTGTCAAAATTATTCCACCGTTGATTTTCATATATTTAACTAAATTCTAATTTCTTTACTGAGGGAGAGTCACACCGGCTGTGCGATAGAATTCTATCATCTTACGGCTTAACAACGCCATGTACTTTGTCTGCAATAACGAGTGCCGTGCCTGCAGGAGATTGTTGTGCGAAGTCATAAGCTCCACTATATTCACAAGTCCGAGATTGAATTGCTCATTGACCAGTTCGCTGCTCAACGATGTGGATTTCACTTGCTCCTCACCGGCAACATACTGCGCCTGCGCCGACTTCAATTGTATATACCATGATTCCACGTCCTGAGCGAGTTGGGTTTCGCGCGACTGTATATCCAGTTGCGAATTCAGTTTTTGCACCTTGGCTTTCGCCACAGCCACCTTGGTGCGCTTGTTGTCAAGAATGGGGATGGATATGGTCAGCCCTATATTTTCGTTGAAAGAACGTTTCATCTGCTCACTAAAAGAGTTGCCCGGGGCATAATAGCCGCTCCCTACCCCGGCTTTAAGCGATACGGACGGATAACCGGCGGATTGCGCTATGTCTATATCGGCATCGGCTGCGTCACTGTTCAGGACAAGCGATTTCAACTGGCTGTCCACGCCGGCAGCCATCACATAACTCTCCTCGATGGACGGCGGCGGAGCAAGCAAGTCGGTACGCGCCCAGTCTATGTCCTTAAGCTTAAGCGAATCGGTGATACCGAGTTCAAGAAGCCGCTTCATCTCCATCACCCGGGATTGATAAGTGCCCTCGGCGTTCACGAGCGAATACTTGTCCTGCTCGTACTGTGACTGCAACTGGGCATAGTCAACCCGTGAAAGTTTGCCTGCATCCATCAACTGCCGCGCCCTTTCAGCCTGAGCATAACTAAGAGCAGCAGCCTCCTCGTAAATGGATATTGCCTCTTTGGAATAGAGTATGTTAAGATAAGCGTTCAGAATGTCGGTTTCAAGCGTCCGGAACAGGGCGGAAGTATTCATCCGTGCCGCTTCGCTTAGAATCCTGTTCTTCTTTATTCCGGCTTCGCGCTGACCGCCGTTCCACACAGTCCACCCAGCGTTGAACCCATAGGAACTGTTGTAGGAGTTCTTGTTGTTGTCGCCCCAAGGCGAATTGGTGAGTCCATGCGAAGTGCTGAAATCAAGCGACGGCTCCCACTGCGCCTTGGACTCCTCGTAACTCAAATCCGATGTCGACTCGTTAAGCACCGACTGCTTAAGCGAGATGTTGTTATCGCGGGCGTACTCCACGCAATCGGCGTAAGTCCACTCCTGAGCCTGCGCTGTGTAATACGGCAATAATGAAAGTACAGTAATTAAAGAATATTTAATTCGCATAAATTGTGATATTAATTCAATCACAAAATTATAGATTCACTTAACCTGCGACAAACAAAATATATACACATCACTTTACCTTCTAAAACTATGCATAATAAACCGACAAAACCCCAAGTCACTGACATGAACGTTAATAATAGTGAAAACATCACCTTAATCCTCACTCTACAAGAAACCTTTTACAAAATATGCGAGTTATAAGACTATAGAAATATAAATAATGCGATTATGAAAAATTATGACGAGATAATCAACAGTTCACCGGTGGTTTTGGTAGAATTCTACGCCACATGGTGCCCTCACTGCCAACACATGATGCCTCGTGTAGCTGATATTAAGGAAAAGCTCACCGGAAAGGTGAATGTTTTTCAATTTGATATAGACAACAACACCGAGCTTGACAAAGAGGAAGAAATCGAAACCATTCCCACCTTTATTATATATAAGGACGGAAAAGAAGAATGGCGGTACAGCGGAGAGATGGATGAAGGAATACTCCTTTCCACCATCGAATCCTACCTATAATTAACAACAACAGCGGCTCCGGGTCATTGACTCAGAGCCGCTGCTGTTATGTTCTTTCCTATCGGTTTTAGCGGAAAGTGACTACTCTATTGTACACATAATTGGATAAAGTGTACACGACATTGCCTATAAGAGTGGCAAGACCGTAACCCGACAGAGTGAATGTGGCTATGTCAAGTTCAAAATCCTTCATCGAGGTCTGGTAACTGAGCACCCACACAGTGAGGAACTGGAGTCCGTAGCACACGAAAAAGCCTATCAGGAACCTTATTGCCTCCTTGGAATAATGCCCTGACGACTTGAACACCCAGTTCTTATTCCATATAAAAGAGTTCACGACACCACACACATATCCGATGGCATTGGATACCAACGGATTAATGTCCAACAGGGATTTACATATATAAATCACACAAAGAGTAACCAATGTATTAAGGATACCCACACATGCGTATTTAAGGAACTGCGTCAATACTGATTGACTTAACGTTACTCTTGCTGTCATCATGTTCATTGCGGTTTATTTTTACACTGTTCTTCATTATTCAAAAGCACAGGCAACGACCAGCTGAATTTAACCGCCAACAACCGTATTATGATCACTGCGGCGGCACAAGCAAGTCCCTGCGCCATGGGTGAACCGCCCGCTGTCATAATAATCCAATACACCAAGCCGCCCACAAGGCAAGCAGTGGCATAGATGTCCTTCTGGAATAACAAAGGTTCATTATTAAGCAAAATATCGCGCAATACGCCGCCCAATGCACCTGTTATGACTCCCATGATGATGGCTACCCACATAGGATAATCCACTCCAAGGGTCTTCTGAATTCCTATGACAACAAACAGGGCTAACCCTATTGTGTCAAAGATAAACAATATTTTTGTTTCGACCAAAATTTTACGAAATATTATGACTACAGCGAGGGAAATTCCTGTCACGGCAAGGTACCACCATGTCTGCATCCAGAACACGGGGATGTTGAGCAGGATATCCCTGAGCGTTCCGCCCCCTATTGCAGTCACAAGACCTATAGTGTACGCGCCAAACCAGTCAAAACGCTTGGCGGCAGCCATGCGTATACCGCTTATGGCAAAAGCTATAGTACCGATTACCTCTATTATAAAGAGGAAAGTAAGTTCAGCATCCATTCCTGATTATTTTCGCAAACGGGACAGCCGCAAAGCTATCCCTTATTCTCTTGCCGGTAGTAACGGCACACACTTGTGAGTCCACAGTTAAGGCAGTCAGGGCGACGCGCCTTGCACACATATCGACCGTGGAGTATAAGCCAGTGATGGGCTTTCGGGATAAGCTCCTCCGGAATGTACTTACACAGCTGCTTCTCGGTTTGAAGCGGATTTTTACTGTTGGTGGTCAGCCCGATGCGCTCACTCACACGGAACACATGGGTATCGACAGCCATAGCCGCCTTATTCCACACGACCGCCAGAATCACATTGGCGGTTTTACGTCCCACGCCGGGAAGTTTTATCAGTTCGTCTATATCGGACGGAACTTCGCCGTTATATTCCTCCACAAGCATCTTGGATGCTCCGAGCAAAGATTTCGCTTTGTTATTGGGATAGCTCACTGATTTTATAAATCCGTATATATCCTCTATCGAAGCTTTCGACATATCAAATGCCGTGGGATAAGCTTCAAACAGAGCCGGAGTCACCATGTTTATACGCTTGTCAGTACATTGCGCCGAAAGGATAACAGCGACCAGCAACTGAAACGGATTATCATAATGCAATTCAGTCTCAGCATTAGGAATAGCTTCAGCGAACCACTCCAACGCTCTCTGATAACGTTCTTTTGTTGTCATCCGTTGATATTGTTCAGGATTAATCTTGTTCCAAAAAGTCCAAGAGCGCATCCGCCCAACCCTCCTATGAGAGTGACTCCGACATAAAAGATGGCTCGACCCACCATGCCCTCGGCAAGGAGCTGCATGACATCGAGTGTAAATGCGGAGTAAGTGGTGTACCCTCCGAGGAAGCCCGTCAATATCCACAAATAGTAGAATTTAGGCACATGCCAGTGCTCAAACAGAGCGAAAAGCACCCCTATGGTAAGACATCCGGTAATGTTGATAGCCACAGTGTAATAGTACTTGTCGTGGTCCAGTATACCGAGATGCTCGACTCCGAAACGGCTCATTGCGCCCAATGCGCCGCCTAACCCCACTACCAGATATTGCAGAAACAGGCTCATAAGATAGCTTATCGTGCCGCTGTGAATTCGTCAAGGAAGCGTGTGTCATTCTCCGAGAACATACGCAAGTCCTTTACCTGATATTTCAGATTAGTGATACGCTCCACTCCCATACCGAGAGCGAAACCGGTATACCTCTTTGAATCTATGCCGCAAGCCTCAAGGACATTGGGGTCAACCATTCCGCAACCGAGAATCTCAACCCAGCCTGTGTGCTTACAGAATGAACAGCCCTTGCCGCCGCAAAGATTACATGATATGTCCATCTCGGCTGAAGGCTCGGTGAAGGGGAAGTAGCTCGGACGAAGACGAATCTTGGTTTCGGGACCGAACATCTCCTGAGCGAAATACAGAAGAGTCTGCTTCAAGTCGGCAAACGACACATGCTCGTCCACATAAAGCGCCTCTACCTGATGGAAGAAGCAGTGGGCACGCGCCGAGATAGCTTCATTGCGGTAAACTCGTCCCGGGCAGATGATGCGGATGGGCGGTTGGGTCTTCTCCATAACACGCGACTGCACGCTCGATGTGTGGGTGCGCAGAAGCACGTCGGGGTTACGCTGGATGAAGAATGTGTCCTGCATGTCGCGGGCAGGATGGTCGGCAGCGAAATTCAGGGAAGAGAACACATGCCAGTCATCTTCTATCTCAGGACCTTCGGCAATAGTGAACCCAAGACGGGCGAATATAGATATAATCTCATTTTTTACAATTGAAAGCGGATGCCTTGTACCCAGTGCTATGGGCGAAGCCGTGCATGTCATGTCAATGCCGGTGCTTTCATTGGCGCTGTCAGCCAATGTCTCACGCAGTTCGTTGAT
>DAAL01000168.1:504-685 GCA_001701065.1 Bacteroidales bacterium GP4 | reverse complement strand
AGGGCATCTATTTCGGCTTGTAAAGAATTTATTTTTTCTAACATAGCTTATTCCTTTTCTTTTAATGAGGACAAAATTACAAAAAATTCCTTGAATTTCACTATTTTTGTTACCATGAATCAATTTATAGAGAAAGTTAAGGGTTATATTTCAGAAAATGGAATTTTCAGCGACGGGCAAC
>DAAL01000168.1:233-395 GCA_001701065.1 Bacteroidales bacterium GP4 | reverse complement strand
GGCGAAGAGTCCCAAAGGGATTTCAGGCACGCACGGTCCATAGCCGAAAAGTATTCAACGGAATTTGTGCACAAGGACTTCAATGTGCCGGAATACAAGGAGCGTCACGGCGTGTCGACCGAAATGGCTTGCCGTGACCTGCGGTACGACTGGTTCCGTGAA
>DAAL01000168.1:0-226 GCA_001701065.1 Bacteroidales bacterium GP4 | reverse complement strand
CGCCACATACCCGTGGCTGTGGCGCATCATCTTGACGACAACATCGAAACCCTCTTTTTAAATCTGCTGAGAGGCACAGGAATAAACGGAGCGCACGGGATGTCGCCCCGGAACGGAATCATAGCGCGTCCGTTTCTGTCAGTGACCCGCAACGAGATTCTGGAATTCCTCGCCGAGGAGGGCGCGGACTATATCACGGATAGTTCCAATCTCATAAACGACGTGA
>DAAL01000130.1:3539-11906 GCA_001701065.1 Bacteroidales bacterium GP4 | reverse complement strand
GGTTCGATTATGCGGGAGTATTATAAAGTTCTTTTCAGATTTAATGGAATACCTAAAACATTCACCCAAAGGAAGACATCCAAAACAACAAGAATTGTTAATCCTTTGGGCTAATGAGATAAAGAAAGACCCTATTGCGTCTACATTTATTACACAATTTCAACAGGACTTAGATTTAACTATATCACAAGATATAAAAAATATCGTTACTTCCATAAGTAATGATCAACAAAACATACAAACGGAGATTCAAAAGATACAGCAATTAGTAAATCCTTTTCGCGGAGATGGAATCAAGACTATCAATGAATATTGGAATTACTGGGCAACTGGCGATAACTTTATTCTTCATTCTGATTTAGTGCTTGCTGAGCGAACAGAGCAAATATCCAACGTTGTTAAGTCTGCTTTTATTCCTGGCGTTTATAACGTGCAGGCATCTTCTACTTCTGAGGCAATAGCTTTTGTCTGTGCATCTCTTCTACTTAGGGATAATGACAGTTTTATAAATGCCTATGTTATCACCAAAGAAAGTACTTATGAAAGAATAATGGCCACAGAGCCTTCCGGACTTATAATAATAACTGATTTAAATGTAAATCATAATGTTGCTTCTCATAAAGGTAATATTATATTCCATTGCGAATTAAAAAGAGGAAATGGATTACCAGAACTTTCCCCTGACGCATTTGCTAAATCTATAGAGAAATCATTATCAAAAAATGTGGAAGCATATCATCTTGCAAGACAAGGTGGATATGATGTCGTATCTCTTAGAAGAATACTAAAGATTGAACGTAAGAATCCAAGCTGGTTAACTCATCAGAATGTAGACGCTATAACAAATATGTGTTTGCTTGGAGGATGGAATGAAAATTCTAGTGGGGATAAAGAAATAATAGAATCTTTCACGAATCAAAAGTATGATGACTTTATCGGTCAAATATATCCTTTGTTAAAGGTCGATAATGCACCTATTGTAAAAATAGGCCCGGAATGGAAAGTCAAATCACCAATAGACCTATTTTCATTAATACTTAATCACATAACAGACAAGCATATTGAGAAATTACAGCAACAAATTTCATATTTATCGGTTGATAACGATCCAGAAGCCATAGTGAAATTAGAAGAGACCATAATGCGGTTCTACTCAAATAATCAGATGATTTCCAATGCATTGAAGCGTGGAATATATAGTAATTTAGCAATACTCTCTAATATTTTTGACCATGAAGATTTAGCTAAATCTGAAAAGATTAAGAAGATAGTTGCTGATGAGTTATCCTCTTATGACTTGAAACAATACTTGAGTAACCGTCATTTTATAATTTATTTCGCAGCTGCGAATCCTAAAGCATTCCTCGGCTTTATAATCAACGACATACATGAAGGAGGAGTACTGTTAGACGCTCTTTTCAAAGGAAGAAAGAAGGAATTGAGCTTAACAGGATGGGAAATTAATTATACTGAATTAATATATGCTTTGGAGTGCATAGCATTGGATAAACGTTTTCTTTACGAGGTGACATACATCTTATTCTATGCCATGAAATTTCCCAAAGTCGGGAATTATGTCGATAGTGTGAGGGAATTACTTGGAAAAATTTATCAACTAGGTTATCCACAAACTGAAGCTTCTTTACCAGAACGCCTGGACATATTAAATCAACTGAAGAATACTCATCCCAAAGAAGTGTTTTGGGTGTTATGCCATATGATTGACTCTATAACCGAGCATCATACATTCTTTTTTAGTCAAGGATTTCCAACTCAAATATATCGTTGTAAAAAAGGAGATGAAACTATATGTGTAGGAGATCTGAATCATATTTTGTCATTTATTCCTGAGGTCTATTCTTCCACTGAGGATGATTATTTAAAGTGTTTAAATATTTCATTGCGGCGCAAATTAATCAATCTTACGTCTCCGTTAGTAGATTTCCTTATAAAAGAGTCTATCAAATTCAAGAAGAATATAAAAATAATTGATGAGGTCGAGAAAGAGATTTATCATCATGAACGTTACAAGAATGCAGATTGGGCACTTTCCGAAACAGAACTCATACCATTTAAGGATATAGCTAAAACACTATGTTCTGAGGATGTACTTATGCTTAATCGAAAATTCTTTCGGCATGAGTCACCTATACAACCAGACTCATATTCCCATGAAAAATTTGCCGAATGCCAAATACAATCACGGGAACTTCGAGGATTAAAAATACAAGAAATAATTGAATCGCTAGGAATAGAAACTGTGTGGGCCTTTGCGAAAACAGTAGAAAATACTCGATCAGTTTTTGAGGGGCTTTCAACTCTAACTAATCCTAATTGCCCTAATGAAATATATGTAGCCTTAATCACTAATAAGATTGAGACTTCTAACGCGGAGGTTTATTTTTCACTTCTACATTATAGAATTGGAGAAACAGAGTATCTAAAGGTCATTGACAGATTGCTTAATTTAGATAATTCTATGATTTCCGTTCCTCTTTATGCACCATCTTGGACACATGCTCTTGCAAATAAAGCTTCAGAAGTAGGTCCAGAAGTATATGTTGATTATTGGAAAAACGTTCATATTTGGCAACGACCAGAACAATCACAATTAGAGTCTATTGTTCTCAATCTATTGGAATCAAAAAGAGAATGGGATATACTATCCTTAATCCAAGATGAAGAATATATCAAAGAAATTCCAGTCGAATTAAAAATTAGGATATTAAGAGGCGCAATTTTTAATATTCATGAAAATAGCGCTCATAGGGATTTCTATAACTTCAACAAAATCTTACTCAGTATAGAGGATGAAGAAATTAGAGGAACTGAGTTTGAGAAAGAGGTGTTAGAAATTGAAGGACTGCTCTTTCATACACTTAACGAGCATTTAAATAAGGGAGAAGAGTTGCATATAGTTAGGGCCCTTAAATGGAATGCATATTTAATGATAGATTTGGTGAAAAGTTATGAGCACTTGAATACGCAAGATTCACACTTAGGATTTGATATTCTCTACAAATTTGTTAATTATGTTAATCTCATTATCTGTCAACGCGAAGATGGCAGTATTGATTTTGATAGCGTGATTAACTATATATCAATTCTCATAAATTGCACGGAGCTACCACTTGGTTATATTTTAATTGGAAATCTTTTGTATTCAATAATGATTACCGAAGATGAACCTTCCAAGGAGTTTTGTCGTATTATCGAGAGTCTTGCAAACGATGATGTCGATCAACATTTATATCTCGCTATTTCCAATAGCAGAGGTGTTACTAGCCGGGGTTGCTTTGATGGTGGCCAGCAAGAACGAAATTTAGCAGATCATTATGCAAAAATGGCAAAGAAAGTATTCCCCTATTCGTTTCGTTTGAAAAAGATTTTCGATAAACTGGAAAGAAGTTATTTAGCAGATGCTAAAAGAATGGATGAGGAAGCTCTTCACAACAAATACAGATAACAAAATACAATAATATGGATAATAATCTTGACATAAAGATTGTGGAGGCACTGAAGGCATATTCGGCTTCGGGAGTCGAGGATCAGGTGGACTATCAGAAGTTCTATCTATATTCAATTGTCACACACTCCACCGCGATTGAGGGGTCTACTGTAACCGAAATAGAAAACCAGCTTCTTTTCGATGAGGGTATTGCCGCAAAGGGACGCTCTTTGACGGAACTGATGATGAATGTCGATTTGAAGGACGCTTATCTTTATGCTTTCGGAATAGCCTCTGAAAATCCGACATATACGCCTCAGTTATTACAACAACTGTCTGCCTTGGTGATGCGCCGTACCGGAAGCGAATACTCTACCATTGCCGGACATTTCGATTCATCGAAGGGAGAGTTTCGCCTATGTAATGTCAGTGCCGGTATTGGCGACAGGAGTTATCTCACATATAATAAGGTTCCACGCGCCGTGGACGATTTCTGCAGGTGGCTCAATGAAGAAATTGCCAATGCGGATAGGGCAAATATCGCGGCATGTTATCGTCTTAGTTTTGAAGCCCACTTCCGGCTGGTAACGATTCATCCGTGGGTTGACGGCAATGGTCGAACAACCCGACTGGTGATGAATATGATTCAACGGCAGTTAGGACTAATTCCTTCTATAGTCAGAAATGAAAATAAGGGAGAATATATCCAGTCATTAGTTGACAGCCGTGAGAATGACGATTCCACAATAGCACAGGACGTTATGCTCCGTCACCATATTGCTAATCTCAACCACCGAATTTTGCAGTATCAATAAAATGACACTGTAAGTACGCAAAGTGACACTGTAAATGATGCCGCAAACGTCATTAATGACACTGTAACAGGTCTAAAGAAATCTCTGCAAAAAGTATATACGGCCATTCTAAACAATCCGGAGATTACACATTCTGAAATAATGGAGACTCTTCATATTTCAGAATCCACAGCTAAACGAGCTACCAGAGACCTTAAAAAAATTGGCTACATTGCGAGAGAAGGTTCTGACAAAACGGGCAAGTGGATAATCCTGAAATAACACCAATCATCAAGTAACATTATCGGCATAGTAACACGGTATAAAGGTCATTGGTCAGAGAGATAAGTGACTAAGATAAGTTCATTATTCATCGCTCAATATATCATATAATAAATATTTTTNNGATTTAGTAAGTGAGAAGAAACGTGAAACAGTTAACAGGATAACATTGAAATAAATTTCCCAACGTGGGCTTATGCGTTGTTCTTTCAAGTAATTAGCCTATTAAATACATTACAAAGATACGAGAAAGTCCTCAGAATAGTATAACTTTTTGAGGATTTTTTATGCAATACATATATTTCTATGAATTCAACCATCTCAATATATCATATAATAAATATTTTTACTATCTTTGCGGTATTAAAAGATAGATTGAGTATGGCTAAGAACACTATGGGGACAAAGTTGCCCCGGAAACTGGAACAGAAAATGGCCCTTATGGGTGAGCAGATTAAGCTTGCCCGGTTGCGTCGTAATCTCTCGATTGCGCAAGTTGCTGAACGTGCTACCTGTTCACCTCTCACTGTGAACCGCATTGAGAAAGGCTCCCCCACGGTCTCAATCGGCATCTATGCCCGTGTTCTTTATGCCTTGCAACTTGATGACGATCTTCTTTTGATTGCCAAAGAAGATACATTGGGTAGAAATCTCCAAGACTTGTCGCTGAAACATCGCCAGCGCGCATCAAAAAAGGAATAAGCCATGAAGGAACTATTTGTTTATGCCGACTTTGATTGGCTCGTTACGCCTCAGTTGATTGGCGAGCTTTCATGTGACTCGGTGCGCGGCAGCGAGACATACGGCTTTTCGTATGATAAAGAGTGGCTTGCCAAATATGGAGATGTTTTTCTCAGCGAGGATTTGTAGAATTATACCAGTATCCACAGGCAGCGGCAGCCATATCGAACAAACTATCTTGGCAACGTTTGGATGACAAGATAGTATCCATTGTGCAACTATCTAAAGACTATGATTTCTTGGACAGCACAACACAGTTAGAACAATTCGCTTGGTTTTTTGAGTACACTAACAAATTCATTAAATTTTTCCGACCTAAAATAAAAAGTTTATAAAATGGTGTACTCCTGCTGACATTATTTCTTCTGTCACCGTGCAGGATGGGAGGGATTAAACAATGGAGGGGAAATGGGCGTTTGTAAGGTGAGGGGACATTAATGTGGGATGCTTTTTTGGCAGAACGCTGAAATTATATTAACTTTGGACTCTACATTCAATTGTAACATTTATGCTTACTTACAATACACAACAACGGAAGCTTATTCTTCCTGAATACGGAAGGAATATCCAGCAGATGGTGGATTACTGCCTATCTATACCTGACCGGGAGGAACGCACAGTGTGCGCCTACTCTATCATTGCGTCCATGGGCAATTTATTCCCTGAACTGCGTGACACTCCCGACTTCAGCCACAAACTGTGGGACCATCTTGCCATCATGTCCGACTTTCAGCTTGACATCGATTATCCCTGCGAGGTGATACGTCCCGAGAGCCTTGAAAGCCGTCCCGAACCGCTCACTTACAGGCTCTCCCCCATCAGAATGCGCCATTACGGGAAGCACATTCAGGACATGATACAAACGGCGGTGGAGATGCCGGTGGGCGAAGAGCGCGAAGCACTCGTAATGCTCATCGCCAACCACATGAAGAAGCTCATGCTTGCGGTGAATCCCGACGGCGTGGACGATGCTAAGATATTCAAGGACCTCGCCATGTATAGCCAAGGACGCATACGTCTGAATCCGGAAGATCATCACCTCCATGAGTTCAAGGCGGCTCCCGCCCCCACCACCTCAAAAAAGAAAAAGAAAAAATAAAGCATTATGAGCACTTTTATAGTTGAAGGCGGACACAAGCTGCACGGCAAAATCACTCCACAGGGTGCCAAGAACGAAGCGCTCGAAGTGCTGTGTGCTGTGCTTCTGACACCTGAAAAGGTGGTGATTGAGAACATCCCCGACATCCTCGACATAAACAATCTTATATCCATGTTGGCGGAATTGGGGGTGGAAGTCGAGAAACTTGATCCGCACACTTACTCATTTAAAGCCGAGAATATCGACAAGGACTACCTCAAGTCGACCGACTACATCAAGAAAGCGGCATCGCTCCGAGGATCGGTGATGTTCGTGGGTCCGTTAGTGGCGCGCTTCGGTCAAGCCGTATTGCCTAAGCCGGGAGGCGACAAGATAGGTCGCCGCCGTCTTGACACCCATTTCCTCGGAATCCAGAAACTCGGCGCAAGCTTCAACTATAACAGCACAACCCATGCCTACGAAATCAAGGCGAAGTCACTTACAGGAGCTTATATGCTCCTTGACGAAGCGTCAGTGACCGGAACAGCCAACATAATCATGGCGGCTGTGCTTGCCAAAGGCACCACCACCATCTACAACGCCGCCTGCGAACCTTACATCCAGCAGTTGTGCAAAATGCTCAACCGCATGGGCGCGAAGATATCGGGCATAGGCTCCAATCTGCTCACTATCGAAGGCGTGGAATCGCTCCACGGCACTACCCACCGTGTGCTCCCCGACATGATAGAAGTGGGCAGCTTCATAGGGATGGCTGCCATGACCGGAAGCGAAATCACATTGACCGATGTGAGCTATCCCGACTTGGGAATTATGCCCGACGCATTCAAACGCCTCGGCATAGAGCTTAAGCTCCACGACGACGACTTGATTGTGCCGGGACGCAACGGCTACGAAATCGAGACATTCATCGACGGCTCGATTATGACATTCGCCGACGCTCCCTGGCCTGGACTGTCGCCCGACCTTCTAAGCGTGTTCCTCGTTGTGGCTACCCAAGCCAAAGGAAGCGTGCTGATACACCAGAAGATGTTTGAAAGCCGCCTGTTCTTCGTGGACAAACTTATCGACATGGGCGCACAGATCATACTCTGCGACCCCCACCGCGCCGCAGTCATCGGCTCCGGACACCTGCATTCACTCCGCGGCACCAACATGGTATCGCCTGACATACGCGCCGGCATAGCCATGCTCATAGCAGCAATGAGCGCAAAGGGCACCAGCCAAATCCATAACATCGACCAGATTGACCGCGGCTACGAGAATGTGGACAAACGCCTGAACGCATTGGGAGCACATATAATAAGAGTAGAATAATCAATGATAAAAGCTGACGAGATAACCGAGATAGGCAAATTCGGCAAGCCCCACGGCACCAAAGGGGAGATAAACGCTTATCTCGACGAGAATGTGGATGCCGAATCCGTCCGGCGGTTTGCGCTTGACATTGACGGCATATTCGTGCCGTTTTTCCTCGAATCCAACCGTCAAAAGCGGGAGGACACCTTCATATGGAAAATCGAGGGAATCGACAATGAAGAAGAGGCATCGGAACTCACCCACGCTGTCATCTACGCATTCAAGGAGGATGACGTGGTGGCTGAGGATGAACGCGACGATGACGGGCTATACGCTTCGGACCTCGTAGGCTACACCTTAGTCCACGCCAACGGCGTGCCTGTGGGGACCATCACGGCAATAGAGGATTCGACCGAAAACGCCTTGTTCATTGTGGAGATGGCCGACGGCTCGACTCGCTACGTGCCCATAGCCAACGACCTCATCGACGACATCAACACCGAGCGGCGTTATATAGTCATGACCCTCCCCGAAGGAATACTGGACCTGTAAAAACCGCCAATTGAGCCGTTCAAACGCTCCACGAAAGCTTGTAAAATGATTTTTTCAACAAATCTCCGTATTTTTTTGGACAATTAGAAAAGATTGTGTAATTTTGCACCGCATTCCGAAAGGAAACATGGCGATTTAGTGTAGTGGCCTAGCAC
>DAAL01000130.1:0-3520 GCA_001701065.1 Bacteroidales bacterium GP4 | reverse complement strand
GTGGAGACCCGGGTTCGATTCCCGGATTCGCTACAACGAGCAAAAAAGAGCTTCCGGATGAACCGGAGGCTCTTTTTATTGTTATATCAAGGAATTGTTTTTGTTTTAGGTTTTATATTTTTTTGCATTAAACATTATCGACATGATTATTATGCAATGCGCCGTTCTATTCGGCTTTCTCGCCTTGGGCGAGTTCATCGTGTGGGCTACCGGGATTCCCATCCCCTCCAGCATCATAGGTATGCTTCTGCTTACCGCTGCGCTTCACTTCAAACTTGTAAAGATTCATCAAGTCGACAAAATTTCCGACTTCCTTGTCAAGAACCTTGGATTTTTCTTCGTGCCTGCCGGTGTCGCTTTAATGTGTCATCTGGAACTAATCAAAGCCCAGCTAATCCCCATTGTAGCCGCATCGGGCGTAAGCACGATAATCGTAATCACAGTTACAGGTCAATTCCACCAGCTCACACGCAAAATATTCTCACGTCATGCAGTTTCTCGAAAATAGCTATTTCCTTCTTGCGCTCACTTTCATTGTGTACATGCTTGCGCAATGGCTTTTCCGCAAAAGCCACATTGCCCTCCTCAACCCCATCCTGCTGAGCATGGTAGTGCTGATATGTTTCCTGAAATTCACTGACATATCCTACGACAGCTACCATGAAAGCGGCAAACTCATCGAATGGTGGCTCAAACCGGCGGTAGTGGCACTCGGTGTTCCCCTCTACAAGCAGCTTTCTACGATCAAGAAGCAGTTCATGCCCATCATTATAGCAGAACTTGCCGGTTGCGTCATAGGAATAGTGAGCGTAGTGATGCTTGCACAGATGTTCGGGGCATCGCGTGAAGTGATTCTGTCGCTTGCCTCAAAATCAGTGACCACCCCCATAGCCATGGAAGTAACCTCGGCAGTAGGAGGCATCCCCTCGCTGACTGCGGCTGTAGTTGTGTGCGTGGGTATATTCGGAGGCATGAGCGGATTTCAGGTCATGAAAATAAGCCGGGTTAAAAGCCCCATGGCGCAAGGACTTTCTATGGGAACAGCGGCACATGCTGTGGGCACATCGTTTGCCATCTCCAAAGGCGGTGACCGTTATGGAGCCTGGGCATCTTTGGGACTGACCCTCAACGGACTGCTCACTGCGCTCCTCACCCCACTCATCCTCTCGTTTATAGGCATGTAATCACCTGACGTTTTTTTCATCCCTCGGATAGGGGTTTTATCAAAGTCTTGCATCATAATAGAAAAACTATGATTCAAAAACAATGATAAAATACGTACTAAATTTAGCTGTAATCCTTCTGAGCCTACTCTGCTGTCTACATGATGCTTCGTTAATGGCTCAGGACCGTGACTTGGCTGTGCCTTACCGCCATATTGTGTCGCCCCCTATACTACCCGACAGTGCCGATGTAATGCTTCATGAAAAGAAGTCATTTTGGCGCGCAGGAGCCGAAACTGTAGGATTCAATATAGGACTATGGGCATTTGACCGTTATGTCCTTAAAGGACATTATGCTTATATCTCCTGGAATTCCATAAAAGAGAATTTCCGGCATGGCTTTGAGTGGGACAACGACCACCTGCACACCAATATGTTTGACCATCCTTACAACGGCTCCATATTTTTCAATGCAGGCCGTTCCAATGGCTTCAATTTTTGGCAGTCCGAATTGTTTGCTATCGGAGGAAGCGCCATGTGGGAAATGTTCATGGAATGTGAATATCCGTCCACCAATGACATTATAGCTACCCCGATAGGAGGTGCCGCTATCGGTGAAGTGCTATATCGGACTTCCGACTTGATCCTTGATGACCGAAGCAATGGCGGCGAACGCTTCGGGCGCGAACTGGCAGCATTCCTTGTAAACCCAATGAGAGGGTTCAACCGCATAATCACCGGTCAGGCATGGAAACATCGGGCAACATCAGGACGGCGTTTTGGAATTCCGCCCATAAGCGTCAATCTTTCATTTGGCAGCAGAATGATTACCCTGTGGGATAATGACGAAGGTTCGCGTGCAGGTATAGCCGCCGAGATTGACATTGAATACGGCGACCGGTACGCCGAATCCACCAAAGCCCCTTACGACTACTTCTCTTTTCTCCTGGAACTCCAATTGATGAAATCGCAGCCGGTGCTAAGCCGTGTGGAAATCATGGGACGACTAATCTCCAAAGAAATCATATCACGCGAGAATCTTAATGTAAACGCAGGCTTATACCAGCACTTTGACTTCTTTGATTCCGACACAATCCGTCCGGAAAGGGACGGTTCAAGGTTGTTCCCATGCGCAGTCCCTTACAAACTCGGAACTCCTGCCACAATGGGAGGCGGAATCATGGCAAAATTCATCCCCGCTCCATCAATGACATTGGACGGTTACCTTCATCTCAACGGAGTAGTTCTGGGAGGAATCCTTACTGACTTTTACCGCGACTATCACCGTAACTACAACTGGGGTTCCGGATTCTCAGTCAAAGCCGCAGTTAACTGGGCTCTTGCCAACGACAAGCTATCGATAAAGCTTGCCAATCAGTTCTACAGGCTATACACATGGAAAGGCTACGACCAGAATTTCGACTGGTCGCTTACGCCCGACGGCGCACCGGTGGATGTACAAGGCGACCGTTCCAACTCATCATTCAATCATCTTGAAGTCGCAGTCAACTATAAGTTATGGAAGAAGCTCTACATTACAGGTGGATTTGACATGTACATCAGGAACACGCATTATGACGGACTAAAAATAAGAGAAACCACAAGTCCGCGCATTGAAAGCAAGCAACTGGGATTACATATTATGTTGACTTACAAGTTATAGACACCACAAGAGACAAGAAAACGCCGGATTTTGCCTGACAATCGCTAAAATAATCTTACCTTTGTTGTCAAAACTGACCCGAAATGACTATAAAGGAATTCGATAAACAATACCGACAGCTCTACATGCCCCTGGGAATGTATGCGCTCCGCATGTTAGGCGATGTGGACGAATCGGAGGATATTGTGCAGAATTCATTTATGGCTGCATGGGGATATATCGAAAGCGGAAAAGAAGTCGCCAATTTCAAAGCGTTCATGTACCGCACCGTCTATAATGCGGTGCTTCAGTCGCAGCGCAGCAATGTGACAATTCTTCCATTGGACGAGCACGGCGATGTGCCTGAGGAAGAAATGGACACTTCGGAACGGGATGCTTCATTGTGGCACGCTATCGACAGCCTCCCTGACCGATGCCGCGACATATTCCTGATGAGCAAACGCGACGGAATGTCCAATGCGGAAATAGCCAATGAACTTGGCATATCAATAAAAACCGTCGAAAACCAGATGACAAAAGCATTCGCCCGACTCCGAGGCGAGCTTAAAGGACGTTCCGGCAATGTATTTTTCTTGCCATTTTTATAAAATCATAATTTTTTCATTTTCCGGATAGGGGTTTTATCCATTCCCTGTATCATAGGAGTAAAAACAAGCTTAAACAGAAAAAATTATGTTAGTAAAAATCAATTCAA
>DAAL01000116.1 GCA_001701065.1 Bacteroidales bacterium GP4 | reverse complement strand
AAAGCCGGAACATCACTCAAATGTGACAACTTAATTCTGGTAACCGCCTTTGAGGAGCGTGTGTTGGATGTTAATGGACAAGTCATTAACGTCTGTGCTGCTTATAAATGGCTTCTAATATAACCACATCGCTCGTTTTTAACTCCTCCAATCCTGCTTTAAACAGCATAGAATAACAATCTTTAGAACGTAAAATATGACAGAATCAGACTTCATAAAAGCAATACTGCTTCTTTTTCCAAAAGGAAATCCTTTGAGAGAGTTCGCCGATTTTGTTTCAAAAGGAAATAGCATTGAAAAGCTCACCTCGCTCCTTTTTGTCAAGGATCGTCTTGAATCGGAATATAGGTTAGCCGCCTTTGCCCAATTATACTCTCCAAATAACAATCACACCCGCTATCTTGAAGGCATTTCGTCCGCCCTATCCGAATGTAATAATCGCATAGTGCAACTGACGGATAAAGTCTTACAGGATGAGATGCAAAAGAAAGCCCTTGACAATATAAGAGAGATAATGAACAGAAGTGGATTCTGAGTCTCAACATTGGCTACGGCGAGAACCTCGGTTCCGGGTTCCCGCTCATTCTCAATGCCTGGCAGGAAAAGCACTGGTTAGAGCCGCAGCTCATTGAACAGCCTGATCTGATGCAGGTAAAGCTCGAATTGAAGATTGTTAAATCCAATAATTCAACTGTCTTACAAGGAGGGCAGAAAGAGGGGTAGAAAGAGGGGCAGAAAGAGCAGAAAGAATTGACTTCACGCCAACTGGATATAATCCATCTCTTGGAGGAAACTCCCTCTGCTACGATGCCACAGATAGCTGAATCTTTGACCATTACATATCGCTCAGTTCGTAGAGATATAGATTATCTTCAAAAGATTGGAATTGTATCTCGTGAGGGCGGTCGTAAAGAGGGATATTGGGTTATTAATAAATGAAGGAGACAAGCTCAAGATAGGTAATGATGTCAAGGCTTTTTATTCTTAGAGAGTCTAATGCATATTAAAGCAAGGTAGTGAACACTTGGCGGCTGACGGTTGTTTGAGTTACTGAGTGCTAAAATTTCATAACATTTCAACATGTATTGTTAAGATTGATTGGCTCTCACGATTTATTAACGCTCAAAACTCAACACCACCCTATGCCACCTCCAATGACATTCCGCGATGTTGTACCGGTCTTGGAAAAACTGAGACAGGAAATCAAATTTCCTCAGATTGCAAAATCAGATTTGCTCTGTCGAAAGGAGATAGCGGAGATTTACAAGAAGTTGTATTCCATTGACCTTGAATCGGTCGTTATAGAGACCCATGCACTTGGCGAAGTTGGCAGAATACTTGCCGATACCGTCAGAAATCTTTGTGCAGAGATAGCGTGTAGAATTCATACATTCTATGATACATTCCGGGAACTTGATAAAAAGGACCGGTCGAAAAGAGACGATTTTGATGAGTATGAAATCAAGCGTCTTTTCAATGAATTTGAACTTCTGAAAATTGATGCACAACTATATCAAGGTTCATTGATTGCAAGAGGAAAGATGCCAATGCCTCCCGATTGCACAATGAACGATGTCAACCGCGAGCTTTTCGCATACCATCTTGATGAACACAGGGAGCGTTGGCTCAAGCGTAAACGGAAATTCCTTGAAAGTCTTCAGAAAAGCATCGAGTTTGACGAGTTTCTCAATGAGGAGATGCCGCCACTCTACAGTCGTCTCCGTGATGTATGCATAAAATTATTCAATAAGGTCGAGCGTTACTTCCCACCATGCGAAATAAAGCTCCATAATAAATTAGGACAAACATTCGAGAAAAACATGATGCTCCGTAGTGGAAGTTTTTTGACGCCTCTGCAATAAAAAAATGAACAGACAAATCTTGACAAACAGGATAACAAATGCTGGGAAGGCGAATTATTCCCGATGATACTCATTTCCGAGTTATATGAGGTGTGCAACGACGTATTCGACAATCCGACAGAAACCCAGTTCCACTCATCGCTCAATCTCCACGGCAAGCATGAGCCTATAAAGATACGACCCAAACAGACCATCAAGGCTTGTTATCTCATATCGAAGCTGTATGAGATTGTTCCGGCTAAACACAAAACCGCATGGCGCGAGGACATTCTCAACCACCTCGGTATCGAATGGAGTTATTACGAAAAGAAGTATTGTCACCCCCGTGGAAGCGATGCCAGCGCATCGAGTCGGGCTTACGCTGACGAGGTGGATGAAATCTTCAAAAACCATAAAAAACGAGCATGATACTCTGTGTGACTTTGTGATACCACTCACACACCACTTTCACCACTTGAAATTCCACTTTTGAGCCCTTATTAGACTACCCGTTAGAGCTTGATACTCTGGCGGGTAGTATTTGTTTGCAAACGATATGATACCACATACATACCACTCATAACCGGTTGTAATTTTGCAGTGTCCGGGAGATACTCGGATACGCTCTCTCAGAGGGCGTCAGTTTAACTCAAATCCACACTGCGAATGACAAAAGACCAGTTACTCAAACTTCCTCTCTGGCAGTACACCGGAGAACAATTTTTAGAATTACTTGACTCTCATTTTGTCAAGACTCCACCCGCACCCACAAGCGTAACCTCTGACGAAAATGTTGCCACCACAGCAAAGCGTTGGCTCGTTTATGGAATCAAAGGACTATGCGACCTTCTCCAGTGCAGCAAGGCTACTGCACACCGTATCAAGAACAGTGGCGTAATCAAAGATGCCATTACTCAAAATGGCAGAAAAATCGTCATCGACGCCCAGAAAGCACTCGACCTTATTCACGCCTCAAAGGAAGGAGGTGAGGCGTGAGCGAAGTGAAGCAAGACATCCTCCGACTTTGGGAGGAAAAGCAGTTGAGAATCACTGATGAGATTCAGACTGCGCCGGAAGTGCTGTATGCCAACGGCAGCGTTATCGGTACGCTTGGCAACTTCTCTGCTTCTACAGGAAAGGCAAAGAGCAAAAAGACATTCAATGTCGCTGCCATTGTCGGGGCATCGCTCGTGAACGGTAAGGTGTTGGGCTATACCGCCGAGTTTCCCGACGACAAGCGCACAATCCTCTATTTCGACACCGAGCAAAGTCCATACCATTGCCAAAAGGTCATGGAGCGCGCTCTGCGATTGGCGAAACTGCCGACCGACACACACCCGGAGAATCTGAAATTTGCCGCCTTGCGTCAGCTTACACCCGCCTTGCGGCTTGAAGTCATAGAACAGGCTATAATCAACACTCCGGGCGTTGGGCTTGTAATCATCGACGGTGTGCGCGACCTGATGTATGACATCAACTGCGCCAAGGAATCGACCGACCTTATCGGGAAGCTGATGGAGTGGACTGACAAATTTCAGATACATATCCACACCGTTCTGCACCTCAACAAGAGCGACGACAACGCCCGTGGTCACGTCGGTACCGAACTCAACAACAAGGCTGAGACAGTCCTTCAGGTGAGCCGAAGCAAAACAGATGATACCGTATCGGAGGTATGCGCCGCTATGATTCGCGCCGCAGAGTTTGACCCGTTTGCCTTCCGGGTGAACGACTACGGATTGCCGGAGATTGCCAGCGGATATGTGTTCACCGAACCGGGCAAGAAAGCCAGAGATCCGTATCCCTACAAGGAGTTGACCGAGGAACAGCACCGTGAGGCATTGGGTGTAGTTTTCGCCAATGGCCCGATAAAAGGTTGCCGTAACTTCGAGGCTGCATTAAAAGCCGGATATGCCGCCTGTGGACACTCGTATTCCAACAATAAGGTCAAGGGCTTAAAGACCTTTCTTGACAACAAAGGCATGATTCGCTATGAGAACCGCGAGTATATCTACAATCCGGATTTCTACTATTGAAAACCACAATTTTGGTTTGGTTTAGCAAAGGGCATATATAATAGGAACTGAACCAAGAACCAGCTCACCCAAACATTTTAGAACCCATGATAAAAGAGATTAAATCAATCCCTTTAGCCACCTTATTGTCTCAACTCGGACATGAGCCGGCAATGAGAAAAGGAACGAGGCTATGGTATAAGTCGCCGTTGCGACGGGAACATACGCCGTCGTTTAAGGTGGAAACCACGCTCAATTGCTGGTATGATTTCGGACTTGGCAAAGGCGGCAACATCATTGACCTTGCAGCAGAGCTGTACCAGTCAAACGACTTGTGCTATCTCATGCGTTGCATCGCTGACAGCTACCCGGTGCCATCGGTGCCGACAGTCGCTTCCTCTTATCCCCAGCGGCACTCCGCACCGAACATGGCACAGTTAGAGGTCGTGCCACTGGAACACCGCGCACTTGTCGCATACCTCCAAGAGCGTGGTATCCCGGCACACATCGCCAAAGCGAAATGCAAGGAGGCACATTACAGTGCCAACGGCAGATTTTATTTTGCCGTGGCATTCGAGAATGTCAGTGGTGGTTGGGAACTGCGCAACCGATATTTCAAAGGTTGCCGGGGACGCAAGGACATCTCATATCTGCCGTTGGCGAGAGATGGCCCGTCAACAGAGTGTGCCATGTTCGAGGGATTTATTGATTATCTCTCTGCGCTCACACTCGGCATCATCAGCAAAGCGGATGCTATCATACTCAACTCAGTCTGTAATGTCAACAAGGCTATTCCTGTTTTCAAAGATTATGATACCATTAACTGCTATCTTGACAACGACAATGCCGGGGAAACGGCATTATCAGAAGTGACAGGGATATATGGCTCAACCGTAATTGACCGCTCCGCACTCTACTCAGGGTTTAACGACCTCAACGAGTATCTTACATATCAATGTTTTACCATCAAATTAAAAGACTATGAAAACAGACAATTCTGTATCAACTCTTAATCCCAATGACTCTATGACAAAGGACAACTCCATTAACTCAAACCTTGTTGTTAGCAGCAACGAGAGTGTTGACACCATCAACATCAACACCACCACCGACAATCTGTTCAACGATGAACAGAACTCACTCGACACTCCCACACCGTCGAAGCAACCTCGCGTGGGCAAGCAACAGCGTAAATCGGATTTCTCCGATTTCAAGGCAACATTCCTCATGCCATCAAAGCTGACAAAACGCCACTCAGTCAACATCGAGGAATCGGTGTGGGAGCAACTTGAGCG
>DAAL01000008.1:6433-7658 GCA_001701065.1 Bacteroidales bacterium GP4 | reverse complement strand
CGAATTCGTCGCAATGGCTTTTCACGTACTGCAGCGCGATAGCCGCCGATTCTTTCATCACATTGCCGAGATTACCGGTCAGAGCAAGCTTCTCTCCGCCCTTGGACTTGGACAAAGAGGATTCGATGTACAGTATCTCCCCTCCCACAGCAGTCCAGGCAAGCCCGGTAACCACGCCGGCAAATTCATTGCCTTCATAACGGTCCTTGGAATACTTTTCCACGCCGAGGAATCCCTTAAGATGCTTCGGAAGAATCTTCTTAGGCACTTTCTCATTCATCAGCTTGGCGAGTATCACCTTTCTCACTATACGGAATATCTCCTTTTCAAGCTGGCGCACTCCGCTTTCCGAAGTGTACTTGTCGATAATCTCGGTAAGAGTCTCAGCCGGAATCACTATAGAGCCGGCTTTCAGATTATTCTCCTCCAGCAGGCGAGGGATGATATGGCGGGTGGCTATCTCGATTTTCTCCTCCATTATGTAGCCCGAAAGGTCGATAATCTCCATTCGGTCAAGCAACGGCTGGGAAAGAGTGGACAGTGTATTGGCTGTAGCTATGAACAGTACTTTTGACAGGTCATAGTCGATGTCGATGTAATTGTCATGGAAATGACAGTTCTGCTCCGGGTCAAGCACTTCAAGAAGAGCCGCCGAGGGGTCGCCCTTGAAGTCGGCTCCAATCTTGTCGACCTCATCGAGCAACAGGACAGGATTAGAGTCCCCCGCCCTTTTCACCGCATCGATGATACGACCGGGCATAGAGCCTATGTAGGTGCGTCGATGACCGCGTATCTCAGCTTCGTCGTGCAAGCCGCCGAGCGAAACACGCTGGTAAGAGCGGTGCAACGCCTTGGCTATGGACTGACCGAGTGAAGTCTTACCCACTCCGGGAGGGCCCACAAGGCACAATATGGGAGCTTTGCCGCCGGGATTGTTCATCAGAACGGCTATCTGCTCAAGAATACGCTCCTTGACTTTTGTCAACCCGTAATGCTCGCTGTTAAGTATAGCCATAGCATCGGCAAGGTTGGTATTGAGGTCGGAGTACTTAAGCCACGGCAGGTCAAGGAGGGTCTCAAGATAGCTGTACTGCACTGAATAGTCGGGGCTTTGGGGATTCAAACGTCCCAGTTTGTCAAGCTCCTTCTTGAACACCTTGGCAGCCGCTTCGGTGAAAGGAACGCTCTCGGCACGTTTACGCAAGGAGTCCTGCTCGTCGTCAGT
>DAAL01000008.1:0-6409 GCA_001701065.1 Bacteroidales bacterium GP4 | reverse complement strand
TTAAGTACTCCGACCTCAATACCAAGGTGCTGCTGATCAAAATTTTCCCTTGCGTGGGACTGAATCTCCTCAGCCACCTTCATCATCTGTTCCTGTTGGGTTAGCATTTCAAGAAGCTCTTTGGCACGGTCACGCACACTGTTGAACATCAACAGTCTTATCTTATCCACCGGAGGGAAAGGGGTCTGGCTGCACACCATGTTGATGAATCCCACCGGGTCATTGAGGTTAGTGGCATTGAGGAACACATCCTTAAGCCCTTCCAAATTTTGGGTGAGCTTAAGCGTAACCTCCTTTATGGCATTAACTATGCCACTGAAATTCTTGTCGTTGGTTCTCGGCTTACTCTCATGGATGGGAGTGACAGCGGCAAGCAGAAGATTGCCTCCGAATTCCGGGACATTGGTGTACTTGGCTTCCAGAATCTCAAATTTATCCCTTGCCCGCAGAATGGCGGTGTGGTTTCCGTCAGGCAATTCAAAAACTTTCAGGACATCGGCTATGACACCGTATTCAAAGAGGTCCTGCTGTTCAGGCTGCCCGGTATCGGGATATTTCTGACACACTATACCGATGGGAGTCTTTGTTTCATAGGCATAGTCGGCAATTCGCTGCGAGCTTTTCCTCACAAGCGACAAGGGCGTTGTGACTCCGGGGAAAAGGACCAGATTCTGTGTCGCCAAAAGGGGAAGATGATCCAAATCGGGAGCCAACGTAAACTTATCCGGCTCAAGGTCTATCTGACCTAAAGAAATTATTTTGGGGTTATTATCGTTAAAATAATTCATACTTATATCTATGTAATTCTACGCTATACAAAAAGTATGCCAAATTCGCCACAAAATTACACAAAATAGATGGAATAACCTCAATTGTCAAATCTATTTCAGGACAAAGACAAGAGATTTGTCAGTTTTTAAACAAATTATCAAAGATATTTTTATATTTTTGCACCCTGAATCAAGACTCTAATTATAAGAAAACGAATATTATGAGATACGGAGTTATTGGCACAGGCGCTGTCGGCGGCTATTACGGCGGCCGCCTGGCAAATGGCGACAAAGACGTACATTTCCTTTTCCATAACGATTACGATTATGTGCGTGAACATGGACTGCAAGTCAATTCTTGTCTTGGCAGTTTTCATCTTGACAATGTAAATGCCTATCACACCACCACCGAAATGCCACCATGCGATGTGGTGCTTGTGGGACTTAAGTCAGTCAACGAGCCGTTGCTTAAGACACTGTTGCCCCCGTTACTGAAAGACGACACACTTGTAGTGCTCATCCAGAACGGAATAGGGCTGGAGGAGGATGTGGAAAAGATGTTTCCCGGCATAAAGTTGGCTGCCGGACTGGCATTTATATGCTCATCCAAGACTAAGCCGGGCGTGATTGACCACATGGACTTCGGCTCTATAAACATCGGCAACTATAATTGTAATGACCAAGCGAAGATGGCTCAACTCATGACTGACCTTGCCGACTCAGGTGTTGAAGCCAGGTTGATTGAATATAACGAAGCAAGATGGCGCAAGGCGGTATGGAATATGCCATTCAACGGAATGACCGTAGCTCTTGACACGCACACCGATATTCTACTCAATAATCCTGATACCGAGGCTCTAATACGTGACATGATGATTGAGGTAATCGATGCCGCACAGGCATTGGGCGTAAGCAGGCTGACACACGACTTCGCCGACAAAATGATTGCCGCCACAAAAGCCATGACACCCTATTCGCCAAGCATGAAACTCGATTACGACTTTCACCGTCCTATGGAGATATATTATCTCTACACAAGGGCGATAGAAACGGCGGCACGTGCAGGTTTCGACATGACACGTATGCGGATGTTAGAAGCGCAACTGAAATTCAAACAATGCGCCAATGTCCCCATGTTAAAACTGGATTAGTTTTACTTCAAAAATTCTTCGGTCAACATTAGTGTCCCCAAAAAATAAGATGCACTCCAATGGCTATGATCCTTGGAGTGCATCTTATTTTTAATAATCGTCCCTAAAACCTACAGTTAGAAATTGTTTTTTAGAAGGAATTTCTTAAATGCGGGGAATTGAGATGTCATTTTAACAGTCTTCTTCTCCCCTGCCATGAATGCTTTCAGCTTTTCGGGAATTGCGATTTTATTGCCGATAATCTCTTCCACCGTGTCTTTGAACTTGGCGGGATGCGCGGTTTCGAGGAAAATGCCTGTTTCGCCGGGCTTCAGATTCTCGTCGAGCGCACGGTAAGCCACTGCGCCATGCGGATCCATGACATAACCGGTGGTGTCGTACACTTTCTTGAGAGTCTCTTTAATCTCCTCGTCAGTGTAAGTGGTGCCTGATATAAGCTCTTTGATTTTCTCCCATGACTTTCCGTAGAGGTCCAGAATGCGGGCAAAGTTGGATGGGTCGCCCACATCCATGGCGTTGGCTATAGTGGCTATGGAAGGACGCGGATTGTACTTGCCGGTGAGCAAGTACTGATAGAATATGTCATTACGGTTATTAGCCGCGATAAACCGCTTTATAGGAAGTCCCATTCTGTGCCCTATCAGCGCAGAGCATATATTGCCGAAATTGCCGCTCGGCACAGCCACAACAAGATTATCGACCGGCTCACCCATCTTCTTCAACTGGGCATAGGCATGGAAATAGTAGAACATCTGGGGAAGGAAACGAGCCACATTGATGGAGTTTGCCGATGTGAGTTTCTTCGCCTTGTTAAGTTCTTCGTCCATGAACGCCGCCTTCACCATAGCCTGGCAGTCGTCAAAGGTGCCTTCCACTTCTATAGCTGTGATATTGGAGCCTAAAGTGGTGAACTGCGCCTCCTGAATCTTGCTGACTTTCCCCTTGGGGTACAGCACGTACACCTTGACTCCGGGCACATTAAGGAATCCGTTTGCCACGGCGCTTCCGGTGTCGCCTGAGGTAGCCACCAGCACATTCACTTCATCGCTTCCCTCGGTGGCATTGAAATGCCCAAGCAACCGCGCCATAAAACGCGCGCCCACATCCTTGAACGCCAATGTGGGTCCATGGAAAAGCTCAAGGGAATATTTGCGGTCATCGACCTTTACTAACGGAATTTCAAAATTAAGAGTGTCATTGACTATTTCCTGAAGTTTGGAAGAGTCAATATCTTCGGCAAATAGAGTATTTGACACGACATAGGCAATGTCAGTGAGCGACATGTCGCCTATATTGTTGAAAAATGCCTTGGGAATAGTGGGTATACGTTCAGGCATATAAAGCCCCTTGTCGGGAGCAAGACCCTTTATGACAGCCTCTTTAAGGCTGACCTCAGGTGAAATCCTATTGGTACTATAGTATCGCATAGGGATGTTAGTTATTTAATAAGAGTTTTATAAATTGGTCACCTTTCACCAAGCCGTATTCGCCCTTCATAGCTTCCTTTTCCGAATACACGCAAGTTTCATCGCCGTCCTCGCCGGGGCGGTATATCAGGAACGGAATGGGAGCCGAAGTGTGGGTGCGCAAACTGCATGGCGTGGGATGGTCAGGCAGCACAGCTATGGTCACCGGCTCATCCATGGTTTTTACAGCTTCCATGATAGGACTGATAATACGCTTGTCAAGATACTCGATGGTGCGCACTTTAAGCTCCGCGTCCCCTTCATGCCCTGCCTCGTCGCTTGCTTCGACATGCAGGAACACGAAATCAGTGCCTTTATCCTTTAAGGCATCGATAGCCGCCTGCGCCTTTCCTTCATAGTTAGTGTCGTAGAGTCCGGTGGCTCCGTCCACATGCACGCCGTTAAGACCTGCGTAAGCACCTATGCCGAAAATCAAGTCGACAGCCGAAATCACCACCCCCTTCTTGATGCCGAAAAGCTCCTGAAGAGTGCTCATAGCCGGGCGGTAACCGGGCGACCAAGGCCATATGCTGTTAGCCGGGTCCTTGCCCATGGCTTTACGAGCCTTGTTTATAGGATGGTCGTTCAGGATGTCCTGCGACTTTAATATAAGTTCATTGATAAGGTCAGCGGTGGGCTGCGCCTCAGGCACATCAGCCTTCACCATGACATCGGCGAAGGGAGTTCCCGGCACGTCGTGGGGAGGAGTGCAGGATATGCGCTTATCGCCGCCGTCCACAAGCAGAAGATGCCTGTAGGATATGCCGGGGAAGAAGTGCACCTTGTCAGTCCCCAGTCCTTCCTCGACAGCTTTAATCAGTTGGGCTGCATCCTCGGTGGAGATGTGTCCGCCCGAATGGTTCTTTATCTTGCCGCCCTCGACGCAGATGAGATTGCACCGCATAGCCATGGTGCCTTGCGGCACATCCACGCCTATACTTGCAGCTTCAAGCACTCCGCGTCCTTCAAAGGAGCGGTTGACATCGTAGCCCAGCACAGTCATGTTGGCGACTTCGCTTCCCGGATGAAAACCCGGAGGGACAGTAGCAAACAATCCCATCTTCCCGTGCTTGGCAAGGTAGTCCATGCATGGAGTCTCAGCCGCTTCAAGAGGCGTTTTATTGTTCAACGAGGCAATAGGCTCGTCAGCCATTCCATCGCCTAAGATAATAATATACTTCATTGTCACCGGAAGATTATCGGATGTTAGCTATTCCTATTATATCGGCAAACACACCAGCGGCAGTGACTTCGGCACCTGCGCCGTACCCCTTGATTACCATGGGGAATTCGTTGTAACGCGCCGTAGTGAGCAGAATCACATTGTTACTGCCTTCAAGGTGGTAGAAGGGATGCGCCGAGTTCACTTCCTGGAGCCGTACCCCTACTTTACCGTTATCCATCGTAGCCACAAAGCGGAAATGCAGTCCGTTGCGGCTGTTTTCCTCACGGAGCTTCTCAAACTTATCGTCGAGTCCCTTTATTCCGGCGAAGAAGTCATCGATAGAACCTTCAAAACACTCCTTGGGAATGAACAGACTGACAGTGACATCCTCCTGCTCCACACGGTAACCGGCTTCGCGAGCAAGAATCACAATCTTGCGTATCACATCCTTTCCGCTGAGGTCAGTCCTCGGGTCGGGTTCGCTATAGCCTGCTTCCTGAGCCATCTTGATAGCCTTGCTCAACGGAACATCCTCAGAGAGGACATTGAATATATAATTCAGTGTTCCGCTCAACACCGCTTCAATCTTCAAGATTCTATCACCGGAGTTAATGAGATTATTTATGGTGTTTATCACCGGCAGCCCGGCTCCCACATTGGTTTCAAAAAGGAATTTCACATCCTTCTTCCTTGCTATCTTCTTTAGATTGGAGTAGTTGTCATATTTGGAAGAAGCTGCAATCTTGTTTGCCGCAACCACATTGATGTTATGCGACAAGAAGTCGGCATAGAGGTCGGCGATCTGCGGGCTGGAAGTACAGTCCACGAACACCGAATTGAATATATTCATGCCAATGACACCTTTACGGATGTTCTCCGGTGTGCTCTCGATGGTGGACTCCTTAAGTTTTTCCATGTAATTCTCAGTAGTCAACCCGTCACGGTCAAAGACACACTTCTTGGAATTGGCAATGCCCACAAGCCTTACTCTCAGAGCCTTATTCTCCAAAAGTATATCCTGCTGGGCGCTTATCTGCTGCAAAAGATTTTTACCGACATTACCTATACCGACAACAAACAGGTTTAAGACCTGAGTGTCAGCTAAGAAAAAACTGTCATGGATAACATTGAGAGCCTTTCTCAAGTCACGGTGCTCGATTACGAACGATATGTTGGTCTCCGAAGCACCCTGCGCGCAAGCTATGACGCTTATACCGTTTCGTCCGAGGGTATTGAACAGCTTACCGGCGATACCGGCTGTATGCTTCATGTTCTCGCCCACAATAGCCACTGTGGCAAGATTAGGCTCAGCCGAGATTTCACTCAGCGATCCTGACTGCAACTCAACCGCAAACTCCTCTTTAAGCACATTGATAGCGCGTTCGGCATCGGAATTCTTGACAGCGAACGAAGTATTGTTTTCACTGGCAGCCTGGCTCACAAGGAACACCGAAATACCGTTCTTGGCAAGCGCATTGAATATACGCGAGTTGATACCTATCACACCCACCATACCAAGACCCTGCACTGTGATAAGGCAAGTGTCGTTGATAGAGGATATACCCTTGATGGCTTTCCCGTCGGGCGAGGGATGTCTTTCGCTTATCCATGTGCCCGGAGCATCGGGATTGAATGTATTCTTTATTACGATGGGTATGTTCTTATGGAATACCGGATAAATCGTAGGAGGATAAATCACCTTGGCTCCGAAGTTGCAAAGCTCCATAGCCTCAGTGAACGAAAGATGGTCGATGACAAGCGCACCGCTGATCACACGCGGATCGGCGGTCATAAATCCGTCGACATCGGTCCATATCTCCAGAACATCGGCATCAAGGGCTGCCGCAAGAATGGCGG
>DAAL01000219.1 GCA_001701065.1 Bacteroidales bacterium GP4 | reverse complement strand
TAAGTAGCCATCAGTGAGTTGCCGTTGTACACCTCCACGGTGAAGCTAAGAGTCATAGGCTCCGCTGTTGCAACTGCCGGGATTATAAAGTTACCCTCGGTCTCTCCGGTCACATTGGCGTTAGGAAGAGTCATCACATCGCCGTCTATATCAGCGTTGATAGCGGTGTAGTTGTCGGCTACAGTCACCCAAGCCGGAGTTTTAGTGTTCAAGTCGATAGTTCCTGCGTTCACCACATGGTCAAGACGCACATTTTTCACACGAAGCTGCGTCCCGTCGCTCATGTTGTTGATAAAGCGGAAACGCACTTGCGAAAGGATGTGGTTGAACACAAATTTCACAGGCTGGTTGTAGATTCCGTCAGCCGGAGTAGTCACCGAGTAGAACGCGTACACAAGGTCGGTATCGCCCCCGTCACGCGAGGTGTCGAAAGTCAACGATCCACCGCCCACATAAGGAGTAGAGTTGTTCTCGGGAGCCAATGGCGAGAATGTCCATCCGGCATCATCATCGGTAGGAGCAAGTGCGGTAAAATAGTAGGTATTGCCGTTGTACCAGTACTGGCTGCCCGGATAAGTCCAGGAATTTCCATCCTTGGTCACGGTAGTGTTGTCAAAGATATAGGTCTCGGGAGTGTTGACAAACCCGTACACCTTCATCGCGTCAAGATTGCCGGTGTTGACCTCCCCTCTTGAAGAGTTGTTGACAAACGCATATCCGAAGTTTATGGCAGAGCCTTTCTCTCCGGGAACTTCAGGACGGTCATTGTCGTCCTTGCTGCAGGAAGTCAGCGCAAGCGCGGCTGCCAGACCCATGCATAAATAGTAATTCATTTTCATCGCTATATTCATTTATTAGTTAAAATATTATTTCTATATCTTCCCCGGGGCCCCACTCGCCTACATCCACATCAAAGCCTCCGCCCGATGTGCCCCCCTCGCCGGGAGTGACTTTAAGACCGTCTATCCATATTACACCTCCTTGCGGCTGGAAGTTCATTTGCGGACTTACATCGACCGTAAATCGCTTCGTCTTGCCGTTTATAAGGAACAATTCCACCATGAGGTAATATTTCAGAGTGAAAGGGGTGTCCTCGTTAGGATAGTCAGGCACGCCGAACGACCTCACCACCCCTTGCAGTCCTTCGCCGTCCTTATAGCAGGCGAAGTTTATGTCAACTCTTTCCGAGGTGGTGTGGCTATTGTGCAGATACACCCCTGCCGCCATCCCCGAAAGCGCAGCCCTTGCCCGGGACACATATTCCACACCTTCCGAGAAAGTGAAGCCTATTACATAACTGAACACCACCGGATGAAGTTCAGTGGCGATATAATTGAACGGCAACTCCGGATCCACAAAATAGTCCTCCGATGACGACACAAACAGCATATCGGGCTGGTTGACCGTGGCAAGCGAACCCTCGTTAGGGATAATGCCTTCGCCCTTTATGCTTTCCGAGGATATATCGCGCGTAGTGGCTACCGCCTTGTCAAAGCTGTCGGAATGATAGAGAATCACATACTCCGTGTCGTTATTATAAAAGAGGAAATTGTGCACTCCGGCGGGAGAGTATATCACACCCCCTTCGGGAGGCAGATTGTCAGTGATACATTTATCGCCTGTGTAGAGCGCGGTGCGCAGTCCTGAAGGCTCCTGCGGACGTAACTTTATATTTCCCGGAGCGCGTGGAGTGATAGGCACTGACCAGTCAGTATTGTATGTGGCTTGGATTTCCATAGGATAGGTGGGCACTGTCCCCGACCCAGGTCCGTCAATCGTGTAGGGATCGTACCAGTGACAAGAGGAGAACACCTGGCTTATGGTGATTACGCACACTCCACATAATATTTTGCCTATCCTGTTCATTACTTACAGCACTCTTTTTTGCGTTGAACCGAAGTAAATATATAACCCTCTTACACCCATTTTGGTTCTTTTATACAAATGTTAACATCACATTTGGCTTTTAGTTTGAATTTTAAGATAATTTGCAATATCTTTGCACCTTGGTAATTGTTTTAAATAGAAAATAAATAAAAGTTTTTATGAATAATCAAGAATTTGACCGTATCAGTTATGCTCTTGGCTTAAGCATGGGAAATAATTTCCGCAGTTCAGGCATTAAGGAGATTAATGTAAAGGACTTTGCCGACGGCGTAGCTGCTGTGTACGAAGGAGCCACTCCAAAAATGTCATATGACGAAGCTAAACAGGTGATAAACGCATTTTTCCAGGAAATGGACGCTAAACAACGCGCTGAAGCCGCCAAGATGGGCGAAGTCAACGAAGCTGCCGGTAAAGCGTTCCTCGAAGAGAACAGCAAACGCCCTGAAATAAAGATAACCGCCTCAGGATTGCAATATGAGGTACTGAAAGAAGGCGAAGGTCCCAAGCCCACTGCCAACGACCAAGTGACCGTGCACTACACCGGAAAACTCATCGACGGCACTGTATTTGACAGCTCGGTCGACAGAGGCGCACCCGCCACATTCGGCGTGACACAAGTGATTCCCGGTTGGGTGGAAGCCCTTCAGATGATGAACGAAGGCGCAAAATGGCGTCTTTACATCCCGTCGAACCTTGCCTACGGTCCTAACGGCGCAGGCAACGTAATCGGACCCAACTCAACTCTTATTTTCGATGTCGAACTAATCAAAGTTAATTAATAAACCAAACAAAACATTATGAAGAAATTTTTTCTTTCTTGTGGAATGGTCGCAGTACTTTGCGGCGTGATTTCATGTGGCAAATCCCACTCTGCCACCACTACTCCCGAAGATGCAGCTATGGCTGACTCGGCTGCTGTGCTTTTCGGTCAGGTGATAGGCGGTCAAGTTGCCCAAAACATCAAACAACAGGATCCCAATCTTAAGGATGACTCTTTCTTCCGTGGTATAAACACCGCAGTAATGGCTGATACAGCCGACCAGTCCTATCTGCAAGGACTAAGCATGGGACTTCGTTTCGCTCAACAGTTCCAATACATCTCTAAAGAACTCGGCATGGACATCGACCGCAACATGTTCATGACTGAATTCAAGAAAGCGTTCCAAGCCGACAGCTTCCCCAACCTTATGGCTGACCAGGCTCAGCTTAACGCTTTGATGGAACGTGTGCAGGCACGTGCCGAAGAACGTAAGAACGAAGAACTTAACAATGCTCCCGAAGCTGTTGCTAACCGCGCAGCCGGTGAAAAGTTCATTGCCGAACTTAAAGCTAAAGACCCCGCAGTAAAAACTACAGCATCAGGTCTTTCTTATAAAGTCATCACTGAAGGCGCAGGCGATTCGATAACCGACAAGGACCAGGTATCGGTAATCTACAAAGGCTCACTGCCTGACGGAACTGTATTTGACGACTCTAAGGGCGAAGCTCGTCGTTTCAGCCCGCGTAGCGTAGTTCCCGGATTCGGCGAAGGTCTTAAGATGATGAAGAAAGGTGCCAAGTACATGCTTTACATCCCCGGTGACCTTGCTTACGGTGTTAAGGGACAGCCTTATGCCAAGATTGGTCCTAACCAGACTTTGGTATTTGAAGTTGAGATAGCTGACGTAAACGCATCCAACACCCCCGCTCCCAAGAAGTAATTAACCTCTTATTATATTATTAATCCCGTGACGCCGGTTTGCATCACGGGATTTTTTAT
>DAAL01000134.1:4945-8018 GCA_001701065.1 Bacteroidales bacterium GP4 | reverse complement strand
CCTTTTTATGGTTTAGCGGACAGTAATATTTAGATTTATATTGTTGAGAGCCACAGTTTCCACTTCATTGGTGCGGAACACTTTGGAAAGATTTTCGATAGTTATCATATTTTGAGTAATTTTTTATTCTGATTTTAGATAATTGACCGGCGAAGAGTTTGCCACATGCCATGTGAGCAATCCCACCGAAACGAGGATAAGAGCAAGCACGCACAGCGCCGTAACCACGTAGTAAAGCCACAGATGCTCCACAACCACCGTGAACTGCTGCATCCATATATCCCCAAGCCACCATGAAGCCACACATCCAAGTACACATGCAGGAACCGCGGCTTTCATCACATCGCCTAAAAGCATTCCCACTATCGAGGATGCCTCGGCTCCATTCACCTTGCGGATGGCTATCTCCTTGGCTCGACGCTGAATCTCATCGTTAAGATAGCCCACAAGACCCATCACCGCAATAAAGATAAGAGCAAGCGCAGCCACTATTGTCAAGTTACGGAACAATCGCAAGGGTTCATAGTCACTTATAATCCTTCTTTCTACACTTAGCGGTTCTTCTCTCAGCAATGGATAAGTCATTGCCGCTTCCTCCTTCAGTGCCTCAAAACTACGGTCAAACGGTTCGGCAAGGCGCAACTGAATGAGGCAATTATAATGAGGAATCTTTCTGTCTTTTTCAGTCCAGTGAAAGACAAATGCTTTCGGTTCATCAAATAAAGTTCCGATAACAAAATCCTCCACCACACCCACTATTTTTACGAGCCCCTCTTCAGTGGTGAGCGGCGACTCTTGGGTTATCGCCTGCTCCGGAGTCCAGCCCATAAGACGACAGAACTCACGGTTGACTAAAATCTCATTATGCCGGCGATGCTTGCGCCCTGCGATTAGCTTGACACCGAGGAAGTCAAGATAATCCTCATTGGCATAATCGTATTTCGCTGAAAACTGCATCTGACCGGTATTGTCAGGAATCATTTCACCACTATATCCTCTCACAGGAATACTTGTAGAAAAACTACAATCCTTCACATAGGGCAACCTACCAAGGTGAGACAACATGGCTTCAAAATCGTAATTTTCATTACTATATAACATTGCCAGATTCTTAGGATTGTATCCCAGGTCCTTATTCAGCACATAATGGTATTGAGCGAAAACCACCACAAGGATTCCCATGATAAATGTCACACCCGCTATCTGCACAAACAACAGCGTCCGCTTCCAGTGCTGCCGCTTTTCGGTGAAGCTACGGAACACTGTGGTCACCCCTATGCGTGACATCATGACACCGGGTATCAAGGCACCGATAAGAAAAGTGAAGAATATTACCCCTATCACCACATATAGCCGCTCCGAAGCAAACAACAGCGAAACAGGCGATTCCAACGTCTCTTCCACAAACTCACGGAACTGCAGCAACATCAGCACAAACAGCACCATCGCACCAAGAATTATAAACAGAGTCTCGAAAGCAAACATGCGAAGTATATCGCCCGGCTCCGCGCCGCTCGTCTTGTGCACACCTACTGCCTTGGCACGGCGGCTTAACGACGAAATAGCTATAAGCACATAATTAAGCGCAGTGATAAGCAATATAGCCACTGCAAGAATTGTCATTATCATAGCCATCCTCCGCATCGACGGGTCGCTCAAAGCAGTGTAGGTCAACGGACGGAATTCAGCACGGATTCCCATACCATTGCTATCAGGTGCATTCTGCTGAATTATATCATTGAGACGACGATTAAGCTCTTCTATCGACACATTAGCATCCTTTTTAACTCTTACATAATGCTTCCACGAGTCACCGCCATGCCATGAATAATTACCACTATTTCTATTCCATAGGGTCGGTAAAGAAAAAATATAATCAGGCTTTACAGTGCTGTTTAGAGGAATAGATTTATATATACCTGCTATTTCTACTTCCATCCAATCCATAGCATTTAATTTTTGTCCTATCGGATTCTGATCCTTAAAATAACGTTCAGCTATCCTGTCGGAGATAAAAATTTTATCCATTTCCTGAAGTTGAGTACGAGGATTACCCTCCAATACCGTAATCCCAAGCGCATCAAAAATCAGCGAGTCGGCGGCAAAACCTGACCCTTCTATAACAACATCATCTTTATAAATACAATCAGAGTTGAACCATCCACATGATGCCGCTGATTCTACAACATCACTCATTCCATCCATCACTCCTCTCGAAAACGCACCTATACATATCTGAGAGGGTCCGATGGTGCGGTCCGTCAACTGCCATGTCATCCACAACTGGTAAATGTCGCCATAATCACGGAACGAGCGGTCATAGCTATAGAGGTAAGCCACCCGGGCAAGCAACAGAATAGCCACGCCTATACCAAAACAGAGGCTCACTATTTTGATGATAGTTTGTCGCGGCACTTGCCAGAGCGACCTCCATGCATAAAAAAACTGTTTAAACATAATGTCAAGTTTAGTAAAATGATTAAAATTACATCATAATACATGCTAAAACCGTGCCAAAGTAGCTATTTTGCTACCTAACAAACGATTAGCCTGTACGGATGATGCCTGGAGTGTACAGAATCAAGACAATGGGTGTCCAAAATGTGGACACCGGCATTTCCAGAAAATTTACACCGATGCAATATTATACATTTTTTTTCGTAAGTTTGCATCACCGATGAAAAAAATTAAAAATATACTTGTGGTTGAGGACAATCGTTCAGTGCGTTCGGCGCTTGCGATGCTCATTTCCACCATCGCCGAAAAGGTGATTACATTGCCGTCGCCCTCCGCTCTGCTTTCTACCATGGCGGAGGCAAAACCGGAGTGCGTGATTCTTGACATGAATTTCAGCACCGGAATCAATAACGGCAACGAGGGACTGTACTGGCTTAGCCGGCTGGTGAAGTCCTATCCCGCAATTCCGGTGATTCTCATAACTGCCTACGCTGACATAGAACTGGCTATACGGGGCATCAAAGAAGGCGCGGCTGACTTCATCGTGAAGCCGTGGGACAACCGGAAGCTTATAGAATCAGTAACCTATGCCACAAAGCGCACCCCAAAGCCGTCA
>DAAL01000134.1:0-4934 GCA_001701065.1 Bacteroidales bacterium GP4 | reverse complement strand
GGCGACGATGCGCCGCTATTCAGCGACAACCCGTCGATGGTCATGCTGCGGTCGATGGTGGAGAAGGTGGCACCCACTGACGCATCGATGCTTATAACCGGAGAAAACGGCACAGGCAAGAGTATGCTTGCCAAGTACATCCATTCGCTGTCGCCACGGAAAGGGAATCCTCTTGTGCAGGTGGACATGGGCGCAGTGACCGAGACACTGTTTGAAAGCGAATTTTTCGGACATGCCAAGGGGGCTTTCACCGGAGCCGCCGGCGAACGGAAAGGATGGATAGAAAGCGCCGACAACTCCACTCTGTTTCTCGACGAGATAGCCAATCTGACATTGCCGCAACAGGCAAAACTGCTATGCGCACTCCAGGAACGCAAAATAACTCCTGTAGGGAGCAACAAGCCGGTAAGCATCAACATCAGGTTGATATGCGCCACATCGGCTGACCTTGAATCGCTTGTCATGCAAGGGAAATTCCGTCAGGACCTGCTGTGGCGAATAAATACAGTGCATCTCGACTTGCCTCCGTTGCGCCACCGGAAAGAGGACATCATGCCACTTGCCCGCAAATTTCTCATCAAGTACAGCCGGAAGTATGACAGAGACAACTTGACGTTTGCCCCGGAGGTATCGGAGATTCTGCTGCGCCATCCGTGGACGGGAAATGTCAGGGAACTGGAACACGCCATAGAGAAAGCGGTAATACTGTGCGATTCATCATCCATCACCCGGCATGACTTTGTCAGCCTGGCATCTTACCAGGCTCCCGCCGCCGCGCCTGCCGCTCCCACCACCCTTGAGGAGATGGAAAGGAAGATGATATCGGAGGCAATCAGGGACTGTGAAGGAAATATGTCGGCTGTGGCAACGCAGCTTGGGATAGCACGGCAGACGCTCTACAACAAAATCAAGAAATACGGACTGTAATGGCGCATATCACTAAAAAGCTGTCGGCGAAATGGACCATAACTCTGTATGTGGCGGCTCTTGTCGCGGCTTGTTCACTGCTTACGTTGCTGATAGAGCATCGGCAATGGCTGCTGCTTGCCGCTGACTGCATGGTGATCACAGGCATTGCGGTCAATCTTGTAAGATACACCCGGAAAGCCGACATGATGACATCGCAGCTGCTCGACTCGCTGCTGAACAACGACACGTCGGCGCGTCTTCATCCGTCCAACAAACGTGAGGAGATGCTCACTTCCCATCTTGACCGGATAAGGCAGATAATACTGCACAACAAAGAAGAAATATCACGCAATGAACTGTTTTTCCGTGCGGTATTCGACCATGTGAACACCGGCATCATGATTTACGACAGCCACGGGGCAGCGAAAATGACTAATCCGGCTATGCTGAAGATTCTTAACCGCTATGTGATTAAACACATCACGCAACTGCATCATGACTACCCGAAACTATGCGCATTGCTCACGGAGTCGGACTCCATCGACAATCAGCCGGTCACTATCGGGAAGAAATGCTATGCGATGAAGATAACATCCATGGCTACGCCGTCAGATTCGTACCGGATTGTGACTCTGGAGGACATCGACTCTACTATCATAGACCGTGACATGGACGCATGGGCAAAATTCTCATCGGTCACCATGCATGAACTGATGAACGCGCTCACACCCATAGAATCGATCATGAAGTCAATCACGGAGGATAAGCCTTCGACATAAGCGTGATTCGCACCAAGCTTGCCACGGTGCAGTCGACCACCACTTATCTGCGCAATTTTGTGGAAGGACTTCGCTCTATAACCCGGCTGCCGCAGCCACGGTTTGCGCTATTCTATATACATCCGTTTATAAACCGCGCCGTGACTCTTGCATGCCACATCCACCGCTTCCCGGAAAAGAACATCCATCTACGGCAAAGCGACAAGTCGCTTATGCTGTACACTGACGAGAGCCTTATGGCGCAGGTGATGACCAACATTCTAAAGAATTTCATAGAAGCGCTCTCGTCGACCGAGAATCCGGCTATCGAGATAAGCGTGACTTGCAAGGACGATGAATCGATAGAGATAGAACTTACCAACAACGGTCCAGAAATACCTGACGAAGTGGCTGACAACATATTTATTCCGTTTTTCACCACTAAAAAGCACGGCAGTGGAATAGGGCTACCTCTCTCGCGTCAGCTGGTAAGGCTGTGCGGCGGTTCGCTGAAACTCACCAAAGCCTCGCCCCACCCCGCCTTCCTCATCACAATAAAATAAAAAAAATTGCCTAATGCATTCGTTCTTTCTATCCAAGTTTTCACGGAGAGAACAAAATTATTGCTGCCCGCCACATTTTTAATTGTACCGAATTCGGTACAATTAAAATCGGGATTATACAATATTTCCCATTCTCCAAATTTCCCATTCTCCAAGATATTCCAATGTGCTTTTGAGACTTTGGACCAAAATTTTTCCGCCATTTGGACGGTTTTTGTTCCGATATTTGGACGGTTTTTGTTCCGATGTTTGGACGGTTTTTGTTCCGATGTTTGGATTATTGATGAGTGGAGAAGATGGCGGAGGTTATGTTTTTGCCGGAAGCGTATTCAGTCAATAGACGTTCAGCAAGAGAATAAGTGTCGCTTATCGGCATTTCTTCCCGATAGATGTTGACAGTAATCGTTATGCGTTTGGTGTCAGGCGACAGTTTTGTGCGGTCATTGTCAGATGTGGGCGTACCTATTCCTCCTACATTGTCACGGAACACAGGAAGCCGGGCAATATTCAGCTGCCCCCTTCCGATAGCTTCATACGGCTCCCCCTCTTCACCAACTCCAAGAGTCAGAGTGTCGCCAACAATCTTATCGGAGTCAAAACCGCCTATCGAATACCCGCTTTTAAGCGACAAAAGATTCACCAAATCAATCAAAGAAAGGGTGCGGTAGAGGTCATTGCCTTTCACGAAACGGCGGCACATAGCCTCAGCCGACGGACGGTAGCGATTAGGTTCCTTGCCAAGAATCTTATAAGCATCACGTGTGCCGGCAATTCCTGGACGCTTATTTATATCAGCCATGACATGAGTGTCGCTGAATTCTTTGCCGTAACGGATTATCTCATCCCATAGCCCGTCAGGAGTGGGAGCATTAGTGACATCGGCGGTTATCAACAGCACACGAAACTCAGGCAACTTTTCGATAATCTCTCTTGAAAAAGCAATTTCCATAACTTAAAGTGTATTTTTATATTGCAAAGTTACACATTATTCCCAACTGAGCAACCAATGCCGGGAGTGAGAGATTGCAATAACTAAATAAAAAGAATTTTATTTGCTATTGCGCTCGGCTTGCACTAACTTTGTGGGGAATTAACCCTACCTATTAGCTATCAGGGACGTGCTCTAATTGCATCTATACAAAACGACGGGACAAGATGATTGAAGGACATGGCGACGACATATACCGTTACCGCTGTAAGGTAATCGACAATTTCAGTTCCAATATCTACATGGGGGCTGACCATTCCTCACTTATAGCTCACCTTGCCGATCATCTTCATAACATATCAACGTACCCGGATCCGTCAGGCGGCACTCTCGCTGATGCAATAGCCTTAGCAAAAGGCATTAACCGCAGCAATATAATCCTCACCAACGGATGCACCGAATGCATTTACCTGACAGCCCGGATATTCCGCGGACGAAGGACCGCTATTCTGTACCCGACATTCAGCGAGTACAATGACGCTTGCAGGATTAACGACCTTGACATAACCATGATAAGTTCATTGGACAGCATCACGGATGCTTTCGACCTGACATGGATATGCAATCCCAATAATCCCACCGGAAGGGCATTCCCCAAAGAACGCTTACTGTCGATTATACACTCGTTTCCAACGATGACTTTTGTCATAGACCAAGCCTATGAAGGATATACATCGGCCCCTGTGATAACTGCACAAGAAGCCACAGATGCCGGAAATGTGATCCTGATGAATTCCCTGACCAAGGATTATTCCATTCCCGGGCTGAGAATAGGCTACACAATTTCATCCGAAACGCTTATAAATCAATTGAAAAATGTCCACATGCCCTGGGCGGTAAACTCAATGGCACTAACAGCCGGAGAATATCTCATAAACCACCCTGCCGATTATGTCATACCTAAAGAGGAGTTGCACCGGGAGGCGTTAAGAATCGCAGAGGAATTCAGTAGGATGGGAATAGAGGTCGAGCCTACTGACTGCAACTTCATTTTATGCCGACTTACCAAAGGGTCAGCCGGAGAACTGAAAGAGTATCTTGTAACCCAGCACGGCATATTAATAAGGGATGCGGCAAACTTTCACGGTCTGACTCCGCAACATTTCCGCATAGCCGCACAGTCGCGGGAACAGAACGACCGTTTAATTAAAGCTGTAAGACAATGGATGTGTGTTTAGCTATTCTTCCCCTGCTCATAGGCTGGCTGCTTGACTTCGCTTTTGGCGACCCGGCACGGCTTCCGCACCCCGTGGCGGGATTCGGCAAGCTGATACACTGTTTTGAACAACGGCTTAACAAAGGCTCCCACCGCACAATGAAGGGCGCATTTACCGCTGTATCGCTCATTGCCGGAGTTTACATCGCGGGCTTGCTCATGGTAAACTTATTGTCACCGGTGCCTTATGTGAAGATAGCCGTCGAAGCTATCATCATATTTTATTGCCTTGCCGGAACAACTCTTATACGTGAAGTGAGGATGGTGTTTGAAGCCACCTCGCGCTCCGTCGAGGAAGGGCGCATCCAAGTGGGAAGAATTGTGGGGAGGGACACTCAATCGCTCTCGGCACAGGAAATCCGCACCGCAGCCCTCGAAACACTCGCCGAAAATCTCAGCGACGGAGTAATCGCACCGTTGTTCTGGTATCTGATATTAGGCGTTCCGGGAATGCTTGCCTACAAGATGGTAAACACACTCGACTCCATGATAGGCTACCG
>DAAL01000223.1:15415-15613 GCA_001701065.1 Bacteroidales bacterium GP4 | reverse complement strand
CGCAGGACTCTTTTTACAGTAAGGGCGTTTAAATCCCGTGATTTCTGTGTAACTTTGCACAAAATAAGAGAAGATGAACAAGAGTCCACAGGAAATAACCATGCAGGAATACGACTATCCCCTGCCCGATGAAAGAATAGCCAAGCATCCGCTTGCACAGCGCGACCAATGCAAACTATTGGTGCGTGACAGTTCCGG
>DAAL01000223.1:0-15336 GCA_001701065.1 Bacteroidales bacterium GP4 | reverse complement strand
GGTTGCGGTTCCGTAAATCAGAAGGCACAGGCGCACTCATCGAAATATTTTGTCTCGAACCTATTACGCCAGCTGACTATGCGGTAAGTTTTGCAAGCAACAAGGAGTGTTCCTGGTTATGCTTTGTAGGAAACTCGAAACGATGGAAGGACGAACCGTTAAGTATGCCACTGACCGTGGGCAGTCACGCCATCACACTGAAAGCCATAAGAGAGGAGAAACGTGGAAACGCATCGGTGGTGCGCTTCCGCTGGGACAACCCCGATGTAAGTTTTTCGGAAATAATAGCCACTGCCGGAGTAATCCCCATCCCACCCTATCTAAACCGTGAAACCGAGGAATCCGACACCGAGGACTATCAGACTGTATACAGCCACATAGAAGGATCAGTCGCAGCACCTACCGCAGGACTTCACTTCACCGATGACGTACTCAACGAAATCGACAAAAAAGGAATAGTGCGCCGAGAACTGACGCTGCATGTGGGCGCAGGCACATTTCAGCCGGTAAAGAGTGATTCAATAGGCGGTCACGACATGCACAGTGAATTTATAGCAGTCTCCCGGAATCTCATAAAAGAACTGTCAGAGTCCTCCCGCAACGTAATAGCAGTGGGCACTACATCAGTGCGCACTCTTGAAAGTCTTTATCACATAGGGTGTCTTATCCATCAGGACCGATGGGACGGCGAAGTGCCGCAATGGTATCCCTACGAAGAGAACCATCCTGACTTGTCAGTTGCCGAATCGTTAAATGAAATTCTAAAGTATCTCGACAAGCACAATTCGGAAACACTTATAGGGTCCACTCGCATAATCATCCTGCCGGGCTACCGATTCCGTATAGTAAAAGGGATTGTCACCAACTTCCATCAACCGCAGTCCACGCTGCTGCTGTTAGTGTCGGCATTTGTTGACGGCAAGTGGAAAGAGATGTACGATTACGCCTTAGCCGGCGACTATCGTTTCCTGAGCTACGGCGACGCATCGCTGCTGCTTACCATATAGCATAGCAGAGCATACTGATAGACACGACAAGCATAGTCATAGAAGTAGACGCAAGAATCTTGGTCAACGCCGCTCCCTTAAGGCGGCTAAGACCTATGCAGTTAGCTATGCCTAACACAAGGCATAGAGCTAACGTCACAACCTCAAGTTCAGGCAGGCTATACCACAACAATATAGCCGAAGCTATGACATTAAAAAGATAGAGCCACACCATAGCCTTACGTCCAAGCATCACCGCAAGGGTGCGTTTATTCACCTCTCGGTCATCATCGGCATCCCTATAGTTGTTAACCACCAGCACATTAGCGATAATCAGCCCTACGGCAAGCGAAGCCCAAAACACTTCAGGCGTAAACTGTCCTGCCTGCACATAATAAGTGAAGTTAACAGGAATAATACCGTAGAACACTATCACAGCCACCTCTCCAAGTCCATGATGGGACAGCGGATAAGGACCGGTAGAGTAAGCCAACACTCCCAATGCGATAAAAACGCCAACAAAAATAAGCCAAAATTCGCTGAACAGGACGAGTGCGCATCCGAAAACACACGACACTCCTAATGTGACAAAGGTAGCCGTAAGCATAGCCGAAGGTGTAATGTCACCTTCCGTCACCCCACGTCGAGGTCCGTCACGCCCCACTTTGTCAAGCCCGTTTTTATAGTCATAGTACTCATTGGCGAAATTAGACGCTATCTGAGCCGACACAGCCACGAGCAGACACAACAGCGCGGGAAGCCAACAAAAAGTATGGTCGAAAATATTAAAACTCACAGCAGCAAAAACACCGGCTACCGACACCGGCAAAGTTCGAAGTCTCGTAGCCTCAATCCATGCATTAGTCATTTTTCAAGATGGTTATGGATGATTTAGGCGACACCGATTCCAGCTCATCTATACCGAAACAGCGTATGATAGCATTACGGATGCGGTTGGCACCTGTCAAATTATGTTTAAGTATCGATATTATCTTATACACGTAAGCGTCCTTATTGGATAGTCCGCACAACGCCGCCACATTGGAACCGGGTATCATGGACTTCTGGTTATAGACCTTAAGCACACCCTGATAGTCACCCTCAGCGACATAGCCATGGAAATCCTGGCAAAAACGTTCATATAAAGCACGTGGCTTTATCTCATTGACCAGATTCATCATGTGCTCTTCAAGCTTTCCGATGTTGGGGAATCGTCCGTCGATACGGTATTCGATAGTGCGTTTCACCCGGTGACGGGTGTGCAGCAACGCCTGCTGACGCAAGTCCTGCTTGAACTGTCCCATTATGGATTTTTTCACATGACCGAAAACCTTATTCTCATCTTTTCCGCAAGCCGATGCAACAGCCTTGATCACATCCTCAAGCATGAGGATGTTCTCTATCTCCGCAACCTCGGGCACAAAGATTTTTTTCTCCCGAAGATACTTTACCTCCATGGCATCGCGGCGGTCACGGTCGACAATGCCGTAGCTGTCAAACTTATGAAGCGTGTTAAGATCATTGAATGTACGGGTAGCCTCAATCACCTTATTGCAGCTGCCAAGCGACTTCACCGTGTAATTAGTGAACACAAGAGGATAAAGTTTAGCGTCAATGGAATGGGTGCTGTCGCCCTCAATGAACAACACAGGCTTGCGCGCGCCCACCAATGTCACATACAAGTCCTCGCTGATGGAGGCATTAGGCGGAATAATCAGATAATCCCACGTGGCATTTTCAGCATCATACTTGCGCACCCACACAACCGACATATTCCGTCGTGTCGACAGGAATTCGAGGTCATTGGTAGTGTAGATAAAAGTACAGTCCTCGCGCAACATCTCCACACGCTCCCACAACAGCGAGGTCAAACTCGGATGCAGGAACATTCCGGGACTGTCCACAAATATCACTCCGTTTTTAGGAGCATAAAGCACCGAAGCGATGATATACAGCACCGCTTTTTCACCGTCCGACAGTCTTACTGACGAGTAAGCCGTGGCATTGTCATCACGACAGAACAAAAGTTTGTACCCCTCACGAAGAATCTTACTTTCAGGGAAGATGTCCCGCCATTCACGTGCCACAGTGTCAAGCTTGCTCTCTTCAAGAGCCTTCCGGCTTCCCTCGGTTCCGTCAATTTTATTTTTTATCAGCGCAAGCATCTCATCGTAAAGCAACAATGACGATACTTTGTCAAACTGATTTGTGAGATTGTCCTTCAGCAAGGGCGACTGCCTTACTGTTTCGTCATACAATGTGTCGATGGAATTGGGAAGCGGATCGATGCCGTTCTTATTATAAAGCGCATTCAGAGCCGACACACGGAATGCCACCGCTGCCATTTCCTCCACAAGGGCATCAGTAAAGCGTGACTTTCCGGCACCATTGGCACCAATTATCACTACACTACGCTTTTTAGGCACAAGTTTATCCCGACTATGGTCAAGATGGGGCGGTAAAAGAATCTCCATAAGGTCAAAGATGAGTTTTCGTAAAGTTACGAAAACTTTTCTAATCTTTCACCGACAGATTATATTTTTTTAGCATCATCGCCGGGTGATAGGACATTTTAGCTTTGCGCAAACCTTCATCCCCCACATCCTCCTCTCGGTTCACATAGACCACACCATGGGATTCCTTCATGGAAGAAGCGAATAGTTTATTGATTGTCTCACCTGCACCGTTCACATGATGGTTCATCTTTTCTATGTGCACAAACAGTGTGTCACCAATCACCTCTCCTATGGTAAAAGCCACAACACCGTCCTCTTTAGTCGAAAGAACCGCGCCTTCAAATGGATACCTGCCGTAGTTTTCCAGCACTTTAAATACCTGGAACCGTTCTTCCGATGCCGTGCTGCCGTCAATATCCCCTTCAGTGGCAATCCTCATAAAAAAGTCCTTTACCGCACCGATATTATTAGAGGAAAGAGGCTCGAATGTATAATCGGGATGCTCCGAGAAGAATCGGTGGACATGATTACGCTTCTTATTGTACTTATTGCCGGAAAGATTAGCCAAATCATCAGCGAGATACACGTAATCAGCCCAGTCAGTCAACTCCTCTATCAGGCACGGACCTATGCAGTAAAAGTCCTGTATACGGTCCTCCGGGACAGCCGAAAAGTTAAGCGGCAGATTGTGTTCACGGCAATAATCACGGATAAATTCAATAGCCCGGTCAAGCGGCATGTCGCCTATGGGCATGGAGAATGCCGGTTTTGAAAGATTGTCCTCGGTAGCACCTTTTATGAACAGTGTATTTTCAAGAATTGCATATTCATATTTAAAATAATCGCTCCACATGAGAATCCCCGCGACTGTGTAATCACAGGTTCGGCTTCGTGCTTTACTCAAAATAGGCACAATGTCAGGGATAGAATCGATATCAACCGCTTTAAATTCTATAGTCGTCAATGTTTCCATACGTTACATCCTTAATGATGTATATATAATGCTATATCCACATTAAAAGTTTTCCGCATCAGAAACAGGACTGAAGATATTTAGCTATCGCAGCACGCACTTGGGCGGTCTTACACGTAAATCCATTCACCATAATAACCACGGTGTGAGTAGGCTTCCCGTTTGCATTAAGTTTATATCCGGCATAACACAGCACGCCGGTCATGCTCCCTGACTTAAGCGCAAGTTTTCCGGCAAGAGAAGTTTTGGCAAGAAGACCTTTAACTGTGCCGTCCTTGCCAACTTTCGGAAAATATGACACATATTGGTCAGTTCCCGCCGCTTTTAACATCTTTGCCATAAAAAGCGGCGACACACGGTTGTTTATAGCCAGTCCGCATCCGTCATTAATCCTCACTGACGCTACATCAAGCCCCAAAGACTTCAAATAATCTTTCTCTACCGACAAAGCATCTTCACGCGAAGCGCCATAAGCGCCAAACGGCGCAATGCGCGACGGCAACACCAAAGCGCGCAATATCCCTTCGGCATAAAGATTATTGCTTTTAAACATCAATGTCCTTAATATATCGTCACGCGACGGAGAACCGTATTTAAATATTTCGGTAATGTCATCCTGTGAGTTGTCGTTCATATCTTCCGATTCCCCCACCCCAATGCCGGCACGCGCAAGCGCATTCACCACATCAGTCTGCAGCATGTCAGCCGGAAACGGGGCGGAATACCGCGAAGAATAAGTCGCGCCGGAGGTTGATCCGCTCAGATACAGTTCCGACGAATGCATTCCTCTCATGGCCACTACGCCGGAAGCTTTAGGGTCACGGCTAATGCTGTTATAAACCTCCACATAAGGATTTTCCACCACAGAGAAAGCGGTATTTGGATTTGAACTGACCGACAAGGAGAAACTATTGTCCTTGTAGTTTATGCCGTACAATCCGGCTCCGTACTCCCAGGGAATATCTTCCAGCAGCCAATAAGGCGACACCCCTACAGGCGAACACACACCGGAATCCATAATCACACTCCCTGCGATGGAATCGATTCCGGCATCCTTGACCGCTGCGACAAGTCCGGCGGTGAATGACGGCATAGACGCAAAATGCCGGGAGCCAAGAGTGGGGTCGCCTCCGCCCACAATCACCAATGAGCCACGAAGAACTCCATCGGACACTTTACCCATGCAATAGACCGATGTGGAAAACAACGGTCCTTTACCTTCAAGCTTGACGACAGCTGCGGCAGCAGTGACACACTTGGTAATCGAAGCCGGGATAAACAGTTTATCCTTATTATAAGATGCGACAACCTTTCCAGTGGATATATTTTCGATGTAAACGCCCACAAAAGCGCCTTCGCTTCCGGGAAAGGAGAATGGCTGCGCCATCATCGGCACACAAATCGACAGCACAAATAAGCACAGCAAAGCAACTCGTTTCATAAAACGCTCAGGTTTAAAAATAGCTTTTTATTCGTTCAATAACACCCGCGATGGTATCGTATTTCATCCCATCCACACTATAAGCGTCCTCATCCACCATTATCACGGGCGGTTCTGGCGAAACCCCATCGCCGGATATGCCGTTACGCAACAAGGCTTTCTTCAACATCGAAGCCCTCACGCCGTCACCTTTGACCGTTACCGACCGGGAAACATCGTCAACCACTTTAAACAGCCCCGATTCCATGTCAAAATGAATGCCTGGACGCTCAAAGTACATAGCAAGTTCGCCCGACAATGACAAATCCTCAGGCGTTCCGGTCACAAGACCCTTCTCTTTGTCGATAAGCCATATGCAGTCAGCAATCTGCAACGCCAATTCAAGATCATGGGTGGACATAAAGATGGTTTTCCCTCCATTTCCTGAAAGCTTGTGAAGCAGCTTCATGATTTCGACTTTACTCGGATAGTCGAGGAAAGCTGTGGGTTCGTCAAGAAAGATTACCGGAGTCAATTGAGCAAGAGCTTTAGCTATCATGGTCTTTTGCCTTTCACCATCGGACAACGTACCCACCATTCTGTTACGAAGTTCAGGGATACCCACCATTCTTATGGCATCGTCCACCACATTCTTATCCTCAGCCGATAGTCGTCCCCAAAAACCTGTGTAAGGGCTCCTGCCCATACCCACAAGTTCCTCGACTCTCATGTTGGACACCTCCACGCGCTCAGTGAGCACCACCCCTATCACACGGGACAGTTCAGCGTCAGAGTATTCTTCAAGATTCTTGCCGTCAACAATGATGCGCCCCTCCAGCGGAGGAATAAAGCCCGACAAGGTTTTCAGAAGAGTGGATTTGCCCGCGCCGTTGGGACCGAGAAGACACACCAGTTTACCCCGTTCCACCTCGGCGTTCAGGTCATTGCCCACAACCTTTATGCCTTTACGTGTGTGATAACCTGTGGCGACACCATCCAACTTAATGCTTAGTTCACTCATAATCGCATACAACAAAAGCGTACTCACTCATCAGGCGAATACGCTATATGTTCCGGTAATTGAATGCTACGAATATTACTTGCTTGCGATAGATTCGCTTACAGTAAGACGAGCACGACCCTTTGCACGGCGACGAGCGAGCACTTTACGACCATTGGGGGTAGACATGCGTTCACGGAAACCATGCTTGTTAACTCTTTTTCGGTTAGAGGGCTGAAATGTTCTTTTCATCGGTCTATAATTGTTATGTTATTGTCGTTTGTAAAATCGACTGCAAAATTACATAAAACATTTGACACTTGCAACCGCATCTTCAATGTTTTTCAAAAAAAATATGCTTTATGGTTACTTGTCAACAGTTTAAATCCAGGTGAGGCGTTTCCAGGCGTACTCCATGGGGCCGTGCGAACGGCGCGCCATCCACCAGCGGCAGAACATAAACTGCAGCACGAAGAGCAATACTCCCACAAAGAAACTTGCCGTGATACCAAGATGCGCATGAAGCCCGAATCCCCAGTTATAATACAGCATAGAGCCTATAATGCTCTGTGACACATAGTTGGTCATACTCATCTTGCCGTAAGGAATAATCTTGGCAAGAATCGATTTTGCCCGGGTGCAGTACCACATATACAGAACCCCCGACACAAGCACGAGCATAAATGAGAACTTGGAAAGCGATGTCACAATGAGGAGCAACGGACGCAGCAGATTCTCATTTGTAATATAGGCAGGCAATACATTACCCAGTCCGTACAACGGGAAGAACATCACCAACGCCCATCCCATCACTGTTCCCCAGTGGTGAAGTTTATCTTTGAGCAACCATCCTTCCCTGCCAATGAGCATTCCGAGAATGAACAAAGCGGCAGTCTGGAAAATGCGGGCATTGTCCCACGCCCAGGCAAGACTTGCAAGCTGCCCTTCCCAAAGATTCACTTTTACCGTTTCAAGGAATGTTCCTGTTGACTGAACCACAAACGTCGCGTTCCAAAGTCCGGCAGTCGGTAGTTCCGGAGTCACATAAGAGGCATCAGCCAAAGCCCTTACCACATGGTAGATGGCGACAGGCTGAATCATCAGTATAGCCGAAATCCACAGCAGAACTCGGGTTGACCACCGGCAGGTGAGCACCAGCACGAAGCCTATAAGAGAGTACATCACCAGTATCTCGGCGGTAAAAAACATGGCGTTTATATTACCTATTATAAACAGCAACAGCAACCTCCAGCAAAAGCGTTTACGAAAATCGTTGCCCTTCATGCGCTGATTATCGTCCTGGATGAAGAAGCTGAAGCCGAAAAGCATCGCAAAAATGGCATAAGCCTTACCGCCAAGCAGGAAAAACAGTCCGTTCCAAATGGCTTTATCGGTAAAATTAAGGAATGCCGACTGCGAAGATGTATCGGGAAACGAATAGAAATTAAAATGCTCGATGGAATGAAGGAGGATAATGCCCAGCACGGAGAGTCCGCGCAGCACATCAGCCACATCCACTCTCGCATGGCGCTTCACAGGTGAGGTCACGGTAGTTTGCATCGGATGATTACTTTTTTATTACAGGAAATGAATTTTAATTATGTTAGAACTTTTTTCGTAAAGCAAAGTTAGGCATAAAATCCCAATAGGCAAAACCGATTGCCCCTATCAGTGAGCTATTTGACATTTTTATTTGTAGAAATCACGAATTATTGCGAAATTAGCACGGAAAAAATATAAATTATGGCACAAATAGGAGACATCGTGCGTTTCCTCAACTCAGTGGGAGGCGGCAAAATCACAAAAATCGAGGGCAATATCGCTTATGTGGAAGATGACGGATTTGAAACTCCGGTACTGGTGAAAGAATGCGTGGTGGTGACACCCGTAAACCAACCTAAAAAGACAGAGAGCAAATATGTGCCCCCGGTCACAGTCACATCTGCCAAAACCGAACCGGCACCTGTGGAAGAGACTCCGGAAGGCGACAAGCTCAACATTGTGCTTGCCTATGAACCTGAAGAAATCAAGCACCTCACCACTACCGAATACGACACTTACCTGGTGAACGATTCCAACTATTTCCTCTATTTCACCTACCTCACACGTGCCGACGGTCACGACTGGGTGACCCGATTTGCCGGAGTTGTAGAGCCTAACTATCAGGAACATCTTGAACATCTGACCCGCGACCAAGTGCAGGGGATAGACCGAGTGGCTATACAATATGTGGCGTTTAAACGCGACAAGGAGTTCAAACTCAAAGCTCCGGTAGCGGTAGAATACCCGGTGGACAACACCAAGTTCTTCAAGCTCCACTGTTTCCGTGACAATGTGTATTTCGACACTCCCGTGCTCACTTTTGACATAGTGAAGAACGACATCCCTCAACGGAGCATGGTGTTTGACAGCGGAAATCTGGAGGAAGCCATCGCCGCCAAAAAGCGGAACGATTCACAGCCCCATTCCAAAAAAATAGAGAAAAAGCCATCGAAACCCAACGTGATAGAAGTGGACCTGCACATCCACGAACTGCTTGAAAACACTGCCGGGCTCACCAATACCGACATGCTGAATGTGCAGCTTTCCGAATTCCACAAAGTAATGCAGGAACATTTAAAACATAAAGGGCAAAAGATTGTGTTCATCCACGGAAAAGGCGAAGGAGTATTGCGCAACGCCCTTCTCAAGGAGCTTCGTTACCGCTATAAATCATGCGAAGTGCAAGACGCTTCGTTTAGAGAATACGGATTCGGAGCAACACAAGTCACAATCCACTAACCATGGTGATATACTTCTCCGGAACCGGAAATTCCCGGTTCGTAGCTTGTTCGTTAGGGAAAACGCTTAATGAGGAAGTAGCCGAAATCACTGCCTCCGGCATCTCTGCGCAACCGCTTCCCGAAGACCGAATCATATGGGTGTTTCCCGTCTACGCATGGGGAATCCCGGGAATAGTACGCCGCACGGTTACGACATTGGCATCCGCTCAACCCTCGTCCGGAAGGAAGAACTACATGGTGTGCACCTGCGGCGACGACATTGGGGAGGCTCACCTGATGTGGCGAAAGCTTATCACTGACTGCGGTTGGGACCCATGCGCCACGTTCTCGGTTACTATGCCTAACACTTATGTGCTGTTGCCGGGGTTCGATGTCGACTCCAAAGAGGTGGAACGCGCCAAACTTTCCGAAGCACCGGAACGCATCAAGACTATCACAGCCCGAATAAAAAGCGGATGGCGCGGCGACGACGTAACCACCGGAAGCTTCAAATGGCTTAAGACAGCGTGCTTTTATCCGTTTTTCATGCGCCACCTCATGTCGCCAAAGCCGTTCCATGCGCTAACCGGCACTTGCATAAAATGCGGCAAGTGCATAAAAAGCTGTCCCATGAACAACATAGCGTGGAACAAAGACAAATATCCGGAATGGGACGCCAATTGCGAGATGTGCCTTGCATGCTACCACTGCTGTCCTACCCACTCGGTGGCATACGGCAACAAAACACGCGCAAAAGGTCAATACCGCTTCCCCTCGGAACAATAATAGCGGTTATTTAGTCAATTCCATTTCGATGCAATTCCATGTCTCGCCGAGACATTCGTAATGTTCTGTCTCAGGTCGTGAAACACGCCGGAATCCCGCCGCTTCATAACAATGGAGGGCTGAAGGATTGTTCTCAAAAACTCCAAGCGACACTTTCGTAGCTTCAAGCGTCCTGAAAGCGTATTCTACCGCCATCGAAACAAGAGCCTTTCCTAAACCGCGACCACGTTTTGAATCATCCACAATCACAAAACCCAAACGCTGCTCCCTTGAATCATCTGACGGAATGCGCAATGTGATATACCCCACAATGTCATCGCCATCCACCATGGTCAAGGCACATGAGCGTTGTCCGTCGATATATCGCTTGTAATATGCATTCATGTCATCAGGCGTAACGGGATAATGTTCATACCTGTCGGCACACCACTGCCGCATTAAGTACTCGCTTTTGAGCCACGACGTAATCACCGCGGCATCCGAAGGCTGAAATGGACGAAGTTCAGTCATTTTTTGTTATTTTTGAAGAATTTTATGCGTATTACAGTATGCACGATTGCAAGGGCAAGAAATATGAATCCTATTTTGCCATGCACTCCGCCAACGGAAGAATGTGTATACGAATTAAACCAATGAAAGGCAGCCACAACAGCACTTATAATTGTCAGCAGTGCAAAAATCACAAGCCATCGTGTTATAGAGGATTTCTGTTTACTGAACTTTTTAATCCACGATTTCCAACCGAAATGTAAATGCAGATGCCATACGATGTCCGCAAAGAAACAACATCCGATGATTATATGCAGGCAAACAAATAATATGCCACGGCTACTTGTAGCTTCGAGTTGAATGCCTGATGCAAGCATCAATATCATAGCAATAAGCAGGGACCAATCGCATATCTTTAAACGTTTTGCCTTTTTCATCCGTTGCAGTTAGCTTTCAAGCAATTCCTTTACTAAAGGGATATTGAACACCGCCGATTGATCGGGACGGCAAGGCACTACCGACGCGAAGTCCCTGTCGGTCCAATAAAGGTCGGTTTCCGGATTATCAGGCTCTTGGTTAAAGAATTTACCGGTCAACCAGTAGAAGGGTCGTCCGTGAGGATCAATGTACTCGGCATACTCCTCAGTCCAAAATCCCATGGCAGCCCTCACCACTTTAAAGCCTTTGACAACACCGTTGCGGGGGAAGTTGACGTTAAGGCATATTTCTTTAGGAAGTCCTTGGTCAAGAACCCTCCTGGTGATGTCCCGTATTATCGGTCGGCACACTTCGAGGTCAGCCTTCTCGTCATGGCTATGGTAAGAATACCCTATCGAAGGGATTCCAAGCATACATCCTTCAAGGACAGCACCCATAGTGCCGGAGTAGATTATGGAATTGCCGGAATTGGAGCCATGGTTTATTCCCGCAAGCACGAGGTCAGGCTTGCGTGACAGCACGGCATGCATCCCCAGCTTCACGCAGTCCACCGGAGTTCCGTTTATGGAATAAGCTTTAGCTCCGTTGTAATCGTCTTGAGGGGTTATCTGCAGCACTTTATTGACCGAAATAGCCGATGACTGCCCCGAGTGCGGATCCTTGGGCGCAATCATAACTACGTCGCCCATATCTTTCACGTAATCCACAAGACGATGTATGCCGGGGGCATTAATTCCATCATCGTTAGTAACAAGAATTAAAGGTCGATTTTCCATATCCATATTGTTAAAAGGGCTGTCCCGATTATATTGATTATGCACAAAATTACTCATTTTCCCCCAATATCGTATCACAGTTATCTACAAAATATCACATTTATCAACATTTAACTCATTTTCAACACACTATTTAATTCCTACTTTAAAGATAATTAATTAACTTTGTAGTGTAGTAAGAGAATTCCTATATTCTCCCAAAGCTTATCTAAAATCACAATATGGGTAAAATTATTGCAATTGCCAATCAAAAAGGCGGTGTGGGTAAAACCACCACCACCATCAACCTTGCCGCTTCGCTTGCAACCCAAGGCAAGAAGGTGCTAATCATCGATTCCGACCCGCAAGCCAATGCCACGTCAGGGTACGGGATTGACCCCAAATCCATGTCGTCATCGATCTACGAATGCCTTGTCGATGACTACCCCTTGGATGGCTCTCAGGTGTCCACCTGCATCGAAGGTCTTGATCTCGTGGGTTCACGCATAGATCTCGCAGGCGCAGAACTTGAGCTTGTGAACAAGCCCAACAGGGAAAAGGTGCTCCAGAATGTCATTGCGCCTGTAGCTGACTCTTATGATTATATACTTATCGACTGCTCCCCGTCGCTGGGACTGATTACTGTAAATGCACTCACTGCCGCCAACTCTGTGATTATTCCCGTGCAAGCTGAATATTTCGCCCTTGAAGGCATCAGCAAGCTACTCAACACCATCCGCATCATTAAGTCACGGCTGAATCCGGGACTGGAGATAGAAGGATTCCTGTTGACAATGTACGATGCGCGACTCCGACTCGCCAACCAGATTTACGAAGAACTGAAAGGACATTTCGGCGACATGGTGTTCAACACCGTAATCCCACGCAACATACGACTCAGCGAGGCACCGTCACACGGACTTCCCGCAATACTCTATGATTCCGAAAGCCGCGGAGCCACAAGCCACACCATGCTTGCCAAAGAGCTTATAGCAAAGCACCGAAAAATTACCGCACCATCACAGGACAATCAATTATAAACAGCTATGTCAACGCCGAAAAGAAATGCACTGGGTAGAGGACTCGATTCTCTGATCTCGATGGACGATGTGCCGGCAAGAGGCTCATCGGCAATAAACGACATTGAACTTAGCCTCATAGCCCCCAATCCCGAACAGCCGCGTTCAACTTTTGATGAAGAAGCTCTTGACGAACTGGCTTCATCCATTCGCGAATTAGGTATAATCCAGCCCCTGTCGCTGCGCAAGACCGGACCAAACTCCTATCAGATAATAGCCGGCGAACGACGTTACCGTGCCGCCATAAAAGCGGGGCTTTCATCGGTGCCGGCTTATATACGCACAGCCAATGAGAGCGAACTCACTGAGATGGCTCTCATCGAGAACATTCAGCGCGAGGACCTCAACGCAATAGAAATAGCGCTTACATTCAAAAAACTCATCGACCAGTATAGCCTAACCCAGGAACGGCTCAGCGAACGCATCGGTAAAAAACGTGCCACTATAGCCAACTTCCTGCGCCTGTTAAAGCTGCCCGCCGAGGTACAGTTAGGGCTACGCGACAAGCGAGTGGACATGGGACACGCCCGTGCGCTGCTTACGATAGAGAAGCCATCGCTGCAGTTGAAGCTTTACAACGAAATAATAAAGTACGGACTGTCAGTGAGGAAAGTGGAGGAACTCGCAAAAAGTTACCAGAAAGCCGACGAATCGGGAAAGACACCGCCGCCTTCCCGTCCGGCATCAGCCACCAACAAAGAATACGAAATACTTAAACAGCATCTTAGCTCATCATTCAACACTCAAGTTCAGTTTACTTGTAACCCCAAAGGGAAAGGGAAAATCACATTCCCTTTCAGCAATGAGGATGAACTTGCAAGGTTGATTGCATTGTTTGACACGATAAAAAGATGAAGATAAACCGCTCACGACATAACGAGGAACCTCTTGATTTTGCTACACGGGTATTGGCGATAATGCTAATATTCGTGTTGGTGTTTCCTTTCTCCTTGTTGTCAGCCAACGACGATAACGTCCCTCAACCTCCCGTTCCCGAACCGGCTGCATCACTTCCCGCTCCGGTCGAAATGCCTGATTCAGTATCCACTCTGTCACCCGAGCAGCTTGAGGCATTCCCTGACACCATGTGGATAGAATCACCGAGGCACACAAGAGTGCTTATCCAAGGCGACTCGATAGACTATGCCAACGACAGCCTGTCGGTAGAGTTTGTAGGGGATGTTCCGGTAGCTCCCGACACCACTGCCTCACAGCCCGAAGAACCGGCTTTTGTGCCGCCTGTAGTACATGAGAAAGAGGAGATTGACCCGGATTACGTGGTCCGCGACTTCAACCCCGATCCTAACCGCGCACTGTGGATGTCAGCCCTGTGCCCCGGCCTCGGACAGCTATACAACCGCCGCTACTGGAAACTTCCTATAGTAATAGGCGGATTCATGGGTCTTGCCTATGCCACAAGCTGGAACAACAAGATGCTTGACGACTACACTCAGGCTTACCGTGACTTGATGGACAATGACCCCACAACCAAGAGCTACATGGACTTTTATCCGCCAAACACCAAGGAAGAGCAGCTTAATCGCACTTGGATGGAAAAAACATTCAAAGCAAGAAAAGACTACTACCGTCGCTACCGCGACCTCTGCATAATATGCATGGTGGGAGTATATCTCGTGGCAATGGTCGATGCTTATGTGGATGCATCGCTTGCCCACTTTGACATTTCGCCTGACCTTTCGGTGCAGGTGTACCCCACTTTAATCCCCGACAGCCGAAGCTCTCTTCCAAGTGTAGGGGTGCAGTGGGCTTTTAATTTCTAACCGTTAATCACTAATGACAATGAAAAAGTTATTACAAGGACTGATATTGAGTTGTACTGCGCTGACAGCCGCGGCAGCACCCAATATCCTGACATTGAAGGAGTCGATTACCGATCATTCAATCATCTACCCTGAAAGTTTTGAAACCGATACCCACAAGATGCTGCAAAATTGGTATCTGCAGAATTACACTGTCCTGAACACCAATTTTGACAATACACCCGTGGTGAAGGAGACCGATGAAGTTTACATCAAGCGTCTTAGCCAAATTCCCACCACCATAGAGATGCCTTACAATCAGGTTGTGAGATCTTACATCGACATGTACACCCAGCGCCGCCGGCAGCTTGTGGAAAACATGCTCGGAATGAGCCTTTACTACATGCCCATATTTGAAGAGGCTCTTGAACG
>DAAL01000074.1 GCA_001701065.1 Bacteroidales bacterium GP4 | reverse complement strand
CGTATAATCGAAGTGTCGTTCTCAGCGGTGACAGCTGCGCAAATATCGACTCGGCTTTGGCTTCCTCGTCGATGGCGTTGAACTGGGTCATCATCAGGAGCGACGACACTATATTGTCCTTGTGGCTCAACGCATACTCTTCCACAAGGTCGTTGATAGCCCGGATATTGCCTGACGACAGTATTTCCCGGTTCTTGTAGAGGAATTTGCCCCATTCTTCCGATGGCTTGTTACCTTTTATCTCCACATGGTAGGGGTCAGAGATGTCAAATTTGCATTTCAGGGTCTGTCCGTTCTTTACAATTGCCCTCCCCACAAATTCTTTGCCGGAAGTGTATATCTCGATGAGGGTGTAATCAGGCGATGACCCCACAAAATTGAATTTTCCGTCAAGCGACGGGGAGTGCACTTCACGCACTGCGCCGTCGTCCACGTATATCATATAGGTGTTGCGGGTTCCCATTCCTTCCACTGTTCCGGTGACACGGAATTCGGTGTCGTCACCGCAGGACACTGCGATTAAACTTATCGCAAGAACAATTAACAGATGTAAACGTTTCAATTGAGTAGGCATGTTTTGGAAGTAAATCAAAGCGGCAGCCGTAAAATAACTGCTTCTATGTGCAAAGTTAAGCATATTGCCTTACGCCACAAAGAAAAAAATGGAACATTTGACAATAAAATGTACTATTTAAGCCTTTGTTGGATGCTCCCAAACTGACTAACTTTGTAGACGAAAAATGAACTGATGCGGATGAATCGATTTTGGGTCTTTCTTTTGTTTTTCATTGTGCTGGCAGCCCCTGAGGCGTTCAGTCAGATTATCGCTCCTGAACCGGAGAAAGTCCTTGATGTGGACAGCGTCAAGCGGGATTTCGATTCGCAGCCATATTTCGGACTGTACAAGGACAATTATTTTATATTCGGTCCGCCCATAGGGGAGAGGGTCACACGTAAGAACACGAATGTCAAATTCCAGATTTCCGTGGCGCAGCGTCTCACCAAAAGTGTATTGCCGTGGAACTCCTATCTGTATCTGTTCTATACCCAAAAGTGTTTCTGGAACGTGCTTGAAAAGTCATTCCCGATGACCGACCTTAACTTCAATCCCGGTATCGGTATCACAAAACCGCTATTCGTGAAGGACCGTTTCATAGGAAAGTTCTCGTTGATTATCGAGCATGAAAGCAATGGGCGCGACTCGATATGGAGCCGGTCATGGAACAGAATTTCGCTTGCCGCAAATATCCTCATCGACCCCACCATCATGATTCATGGAAAGTTCTGGATTCCCATTATCGACGGCGAAAACAACCGCGACCTGCTGAATTATTATGGCATATATCAATACGGAATAAGCTTTATGTCGCTCAACAAGCGGTTTGAGGCTTCATTGATACTGACTAAACGGCGCGGATGGAAGCTGAATTTCAATACTGCGCTGGAACTTAGCTACAAAATCCGTGAACAGGACAATCAATATCTTTTCCTGCAATACTACAACGGCTACGGCGAAGGGTTACTTGACTACAATGAATTTAAGTCGCAGCTGAGGGTGGGTATTGTGATTAAACCCAAGTTTTTCAGCGATTATTAGCGACTGTTACATTACGTTGCGCAGAATCCACCAGGCAAGAATCACGGCACCGCACACCACTATAGCCAGGGGCGAGGTGACTTTACTGTAGAACCGAGTGGCTTCCGAGCGGCGCAGTTCGGCTATAATAAGCACTATAATATAAGGTATAAACAATAGGAGCAGGGCGTTGTAACGCCATGCCGCCGCAATGTCGCCGTGGAGCAACGCATGTATGGCACGTTGCGAGCCGCATCCCGGACACATCGACCCGGTGAGCGACAGCCACGGACATTTCGGGAAAAACACGCACGACTCAGGGTCGAAATAGAAATAAATGGACACGGCAACCATTATTAATAAGATGCCTCCTATTATGAATGATCGCCGTGTCAATGTCAGTCAGTTTTTAAGAGTTAGAAAAATTTTGTCTCTGACTCCAGAATGTCGCTCAACAATTTGTTAGCGAGGCGGCTTGCTCCTATGCGGAACAGTTCGGGAGTCATCCACTCATCACCGAGGATGCTCTTTACCACTGTGTAGTATTTAACGGCATCGGCTGTGGTCGACACGCCTCCGGCTGCTTTGAATCCCACCTTGTTGCCGGTCTTTTCGTAGTATTCCTTTATGCACTGCGCCATCACGTAGGCTGCTTCGAGGGTTGCGCCTTCGTAGACCTTCCCGGTGGAAGTCTTGATGAAGTCCGCGCCTGAGTACATGGACAGGATGGATGCGTTTCGGATGTTTTTGGCTGTCTTCAGCGCGCCGGTTTCAAGGATAACTTTCAGATGACCTCCGCGGCAGGCATGTTTCTGTTCGCTGATTTCATCGCTCACCTCTTCCCAGTCGCCGTCAAGATAATTGCCTACATTAAACACTATGTCTATTTCATCGGCTCCGCCTTCTATGGCAAGCGCGGTTTCGGCTATTTTGGTTTCAAGGAACGACTGTCCCGAGGGGAATGCTCCCGACACACACGCCACTTTCACTCCTGTAACGTCAAGGACGGTGCGCACCACCTGAGCGAAGTTGGGGTAAACGCATATCGCTGCGACGTTTTTCAGTTCGGGATATTCTTCGTCGAAGCTGTTGACGCGTTCCACAAAGTCAGCCACCGATTGGGGAGAATCAGTAGTGGACAGCGTGGTAAGGTCGATACAGCTGAACAGAAATTTATATACATCGGCTGTACGGTTCTCATTCTCGTGCTTTTCAAGAATTTCAGCCACAGCCGCTTTGACTGCTGCGTCATCAGTAGTCACCTGTGAAGCGGCTACAGTGTCATGATACTTGTCACTCATAGTCATGTTTGTTTATTTGGGTTATAACAGGCTTTGCCGTTGTTTATGGCGTGAAAGCCTTGGATAGTCACTTTTTGAATCGCCGGGAATCCCTGACGGTTTTCTTCTCCAGATTTTTGCGGAATGCCTCGGTGAGGTCCACTCCGGTTTGGTTAGCGATAGCCATAGTCACCCACATCACATCGGCAAGCTCGTCGGCAAGTGTTTGGTGCCGACATGAAGGTGTNNCAAGCGGCTTGTCGTCGCCCGGTTTTGCCACTTGGTCGCCGTAGGTGCGCGACATTATCCTCGCCACTTCTCCCACTTCCTCGGTGAGTATCGCCATATTGGTGAGTGGAGAGAAATACTTAACTCCCACGGTTGTGATCCAGGTGTCGATGAGCTTCTGCGCTTCGGCTATGGTTATGTCGTCGTTCGTGTTCATGCTTATTCCTTTATACGTGAGTCGATGATGATGGTGACAGGCCCGTCATTGACAAGTGACACCTTCATGTCGGCACCAAACACGCCTTTCTTCACGTCACGCTCTATCAGTGCGCTCAACTCGCGGCAATAAGCATCGTACAACGGCACTGCGAGTTCATGTCCGGCAGCCCGTATGTAGCTTGGGCGGTTGCCTTTCCTGGTGGATGCGGTAAGGGTGAACTGGCTCACGGCAAGCACCTCGCCACCCACGTCGATCAAAGACATATTCATCACTCCATCGGCATCGTTGAATATGCGGAGGGATGCGGTTTTGGCGGCAAGCCACACCACATCGTCCATTGTGTCCTCCTTCTCCACTCCCACAAGTACCATCATGCCTGCGCCTATGGAACTGTGGACTTCTCCGTCGATGGTAACCGATGCTTCAGTTACACGTTGTATTACGATACGCATTATGTTATAGTTTAATTGTTATACCACTTATAACAACCATTTAGTCATAATTGATTGGTAATTCGCGGTCGATGCTGCTGTCGAGCGAAATCAAGGTCTCGGTGCCCATTACTCCCGGAATCATCTGGATGTGGTCGTTAAGCAGTTCCATCAGATGCTCGTTGTCGCGCGCATACACTTTTAGAAGCATGGTGTAGGAGCCGGTGGTGAAGTGGCACTCCACCACTTCGGGGATGCGTTCAAGTTCGGGTACTACGTCACGGTACATAGCGCCTCGTTCAAGATTCACGCCTATGTAGGTGCATGTGCGGTAACCAAGCTCCTTAGGGTTAACCTTGTAGCCTGAGCCGGTGATTACTTTAAGGTCGATCATGCGCTGTATGCGCTGATGAATTGCTGCTCGTGATACTCCGCATTCAGCTGCCACATCTTTTGACGGAATACGAGCGTTGTGCATCACGATTTCAAGGATTTTTCGGTCGAGATTGTCTATTTTGTCCATTTTTCAGGTTATTAAGTTTTGACTAACTTTCTGTTGCCATTAAGTTTTGACTAACAAATGTACACATTTTTTTGCTAACACAAAGCATTTTGGCATAAAGATGTATATAATTTGTGGCTAATTTGTCTTGACGGCGATGAAAATTGGGCATTTGTACGTCTATAGTGTGACAAAAGTCTACGATATCCTTCCCCTCAATAATTGACCTTTGCGGAGAAAAACGCACCTATTCTCCGCATTTTTGCGGTGAATATTTGGCTGATTCACCGCAAATCATTAACTTCGCAACATGAGAACGCCGCAGAAACATAATGTCTATATATGGCAACGCGATGACTGGGCGAAGTTCACTTGGGACTCCGATGCGCTCCTTGAACCTATGAGCCGCCTTAGCCTGCTGCATGGGCAGCTTAACGGCAGCATGTCAATGCTGGGCTTAAACGACAAAAGCCGGTCGCTCTTGTCGGCGATGACCGATGAACTCATCAGTTCATCTGAGATAGAAGGAGTGTCGCTGAATCCCGGTTCAGTGCGCAGCAGCATTGCCCGCAGGCTCGGAATAGAGGATGACGGTATGCTTGCGGAAGATCACTATGTGGAGGGATTGGTGGATGTGATGCTTGATGCAATCAGGAATTGCCGGGAGCCGTTGAGCGACGAGCGGTTGTTTGGGTGGCATGCGGCACTGTTCCCGTTAGGACGCACCGGAATGCACCGAATCACGGTAGCCGACTGGCGTAAGGGCGATGAGCCTATGCAGGTGGTGTCGGGCGCGTTCGGTCACGAAAAAGTTCATTACGAGGCTCCTGCATCACGTGATGTGCCGGCTGAAATGTCCCGGCTGATTGAATGGTGTAACACCGTGGATATGTCACCGTTTATCATGGCTGCCGTGGCACACCTGTGGTTTGTCACCATCCATCCATTTGATGACGGCAACGGTCGTATAAGCCGCACCCTTGCCGATATGTTCCTTGCCCGGCTGGATGACGGTTTTTCCCGCTATTACAGCATGTCGGCTGAGATAAACCGCAACAAGAAGGTGTATTATGAAATCCTTGAACGCACGCAAAAGGGCAATCTTGACATAACCGAATGGTTGTTATGGTTCTTCGGTTGTCTTGAAAACGCCATTATGAGGGCATCAGGCGTTATTGAAACCACATTGCGTAAAGCCGCTTACTGGGACCGGTTCTGCGACGAAGAAATAAACGAGCGTCAACGTAAGGTGATTAATCGCCTTTGGGTTGGGTTTGACGGGAAATTGACCTCATCCAAATGGGCGAAGATGTGCCATTGCTCCCAGGACACCGCATTGCGTGATATCAATAACCTCATAGCCCGAGGAATGTTAAGAAACAGCGGCGAAGGAGGCAGAACCACCAACTACCTTCTGCCTGAGTCGTAATTGGCATCATTGTTGACAAATGGCATTGTCATTCGCTTTTGAAATGAACAAGAATCTTTTTTTGTGGAGGTATGGAAAGGTCATTGTTAAACATCCGGTTAAGATAAGCTTCCACATTGCCCGGAGCCGGAAATTTTCTCCCTTCAAAATCTATTTCGCCCAGCGGGAATATCTCGTCTTTGCTTCGTGGGGCGACAAAGGTTGTGGGAATGTAATGCCTTAATATAGGTCCGGCATTGGCTCTTGATATTCGGCGAAGCACAGGGTACACCGCATTATATAGCACCGTATGGGTGATGCGGTTGAGCGTTTTCATGTTGTGGGCGTAAACCTTGATGCGAATTTCCAGCCCGAATATCTTCTTGACTATACGGTGAAGCCAAAGGGAAGATGATGGATATAAACGGAATATGTCAATAAATCGTCCTTGATATTTCATGTGCCGGTCCCAGCTATTGGATTCGCGGCAAATGGAATTTAATTCTCTTAGTTTAGCGAAGCTCACGAAAGCGCCGGGATCCGATTCTTGAGTCTGGAGAACATATTTATCGCTTTTCTCACGTTTCATTACCTCAATAAAGCGCAGATAGTCCTCATCAAGCATCTCCAAGTCCACATCATCATCCCAAGGGATGAATCCGCCGTGCCTGTAGGCTCCAAGCAAAGTCCCCGAACTCAGCCAATAAGGTATGCCGTGCTTCCGGCACACATCATCGACATACTCCAGCATTTCGAGCAATGCCAGCTGATGCAGTCGAAGCTTTGAGCCTTCAGGGTTATATTTTTGTTTTAATTGCTCTTGAAGCGCAGCGTCAATCATGATTATTTTAATGAGGTTTCATTATAGCTTTTCGGAATTCCTTTTATCCGTGAAGCCATGTTGTGAAAAAATATCAGGAGGGGGATTTCCAGGAGTAGTGGGCATCGCGCATTTTTGCGCTTTCGTAGCGGTAGACGCTGTTACGGATTGGTCGCCAAAGCGAGAACCACGGCACTGAGAACATGAATGTCCTGGCACCGAGGGCTATCGAGTTTCTTCGCCAAGCCACAGTCACAGGCACCCAAAGCACGATGAACGCAAAAAGGTTGATAGCCTGCGCTATGAGGCATGTGGGAGCCACGGCTATTGTAGCCACAGCAAGCGCGAACCATATCCACATGAGCAGCGAACAGAAACCGTTGAGCAGATGCTGTTTCCCTCCGGCAAAGTTGGCGGTGAAGTCGTAACGCAATTTCTTTTGGCGGAAAGTGTTCACGGGATCGGCGGTTACGGTAGTCACTATTGCTTC
>DAAL01000245.1 GCA_001701065.1 Bacteroidales bacterium GP4 | reverse complement strand
AGTACTTGCCGTCACACTCCATGATTGTGGACGGGTCATGAATAAAGGGTTTACCTGTTTGACCTGCCGCATTTTGCGAGAACATCGCCGAGAGCAGCGCCACAGAGCTTAATATAATGGTTTTCGCTTTCATAATCATTTAAAACATGTTGTATATTCTTTAACAGGATTACCTTTCTCGTCGACAAAGCGCACACAGAAGTCGCTCATGCCGGGACCGTTGATCACTGCGCCGCGCAGCACGTTCTTGCCCTTCTTAAGGGTCAAACGCTTCGACATGCAGTCATCAGCCACCATGCGGCGGTCGCCTGACAGCACCAGCACTTCTTCGCCGTTAAGCCACCATTTTGATGCTGAATTGGAGCCTACCGACAAGCGCACATCCTTTATATCCTCAGGACAGTCGATTACTGTCACTGCCTGGAATATGACACCGTACACCGGCTTTTTCAACGCGGCAGCCAAGCGGTACAGCTTGACATTGAACAGCTTGCTGTCAAGAGCATGCCACTGAAGTTTGGTTTTGCCCACTTTCACCTTGGCTCCATCCTTAGGAATGTCAGTGAACTGACCCTTGAAATAAACAGAGTCAAGCACTTGGTCAAGATAACTGTCGGTGAACACCACATTGGAGCGGTTTGGCTTGCTTATAGGTTCAAGCAACAGCCATCTCCTGATGAATCCGTTTCCGTCAGGGGCGACACAACCCTCGGTTCCTTCGGTAAAGTAGTCCGAAAGATAGGTTGGTGTCTGAATCTCATAGTTCTGTCTTGGAGGAGGAAAAGACTCGGGTCGGGGTGTCGACGGTGCTTGCGCATGACCTGACAGCCACATAGTCATAATAAGCCCAAGGCTTGCATAAAATTTTAATTTTACCATAACAAAATTTACTTACATTAGTTATTTGGATTTTGGATTTTTAAACAGTAACGGGGCAAACTCGTTCAGGCAGCGTCGCCATGTAAGGAATTCATGGGCTGTGCCCGGCGATTCATAGTACACCGTGTTGATACCGGCGGCGTTAAGTCCGTCGCTAAGATTCTTAGTGCGTTCGGGATGCTCTTCGCTGCCTATTCCGAGGAAGAACACGTGAATTTTGTCATTAAAAGCCTTGCGGTCCTTGAACACACCGTTATAAGTGGTGTCAAGATTATTCAGGTCGATGCTTCCGGCACCGCTGAATCCGCCTATGTAGGCGAATTTGTCGGGATTATTGAGGGTAGTATTAAAGGTAAGGAGTCCACCCCATGACAGTCCTGCCATAGCACGGTTTTCACGGTCAGTCAAAGTGCGGAAATTGGAGTCGATGTGAGGGATTATTTCATTCACCAAAATATCGGGGAATTGACCGCCAAAACGTTTCATGGCTTCCTGACGGCTTTCGCCCGGCTTCATATTGAATGACTCGATATTGCCGTTGTCCATCACCACAATCATGGGTTCGGCTTTACCTTCGGCTATCAGGTTGTCCATAATGAAGTTCATCTTGCCCTGATTAGCCCAACTGGTTTCGTTTTCGCCCATGCCATGTTGGAGATAGAGCACCGGATAGCGTTTCTGGGGATTTTCGTAATATTCAGCGGGAGTGTACACGATGCATCTGCGCCATTCGTTGCGGATATCGGAGTGATACCAGCTTTGGCTTATCAGTCCGTGGGGAACATCCTTTACTGCATAATAGTCAACTCCGGTTTCAGGAATTTCGATTCCGCTCACCCATCGTCCCATTCCGAAGAACGGCTTACCGTTGGGATCGGCTGATGCCACTCCGTCTATTATCACTTGATAATAATGGAATCCCACCACTTCGGGTTTTTCCGACACGAGAGTCCAAAATCCGTCATCGCCTTTGGTCATCTCTCCGCGGAAACTTATTTCCACCTTCTTGGCATCGGGAGCATACACTTTAAAATGCACACGTCCGTCCTCACCGATGCGAGGGTACTCGGCTCCGTTTATATTATGCTCGTTAGCCACTGTCCCTGCCGGGAAAACTTCTTGCTGGGCGCTTAGCGTCAACGGCAACATGAGAAGCGACGCAAAGCCCAATTTAATTATTCGGTTCATAATTACTATTACTTGTATTTTTACTAAATGGTAAATTCTTCGGTTAGCTCTACTTTCACAAAGTTAACATTTAATACCGTTACATTATCTTTAAAAATGGATATTAAATTTCTAATATTAGATATTCTGACCCTTTTTAGGCACTTCAAATGGGGAAAATCGAACAAATATTGAAATTTTCACTAAATTGTTCTTTTTTTATTAGAACGATTTTTACTAATTTTATGTCGCATTTCGTATAAAGCATTTTGCGCAGTGAAAAAAAGTTTTATCCTGATAGCATATTTGTGTATGTTGTTGGCTTTGTCTTTTACCATCAAAGCTGACGACAAGGGATTTTACAGCATAAACGATTACCGGCACATCGACATCCTGGAACCCACTTCGCTTTGCAAGGACCACGACGGATTTCTATGGGTGGCTTCAAGAACCGATGTTATACGCATATCCGATACCGAGCACACCGTTTACAATCTGCCCGACATACATCGGGGAGCGAACAATTTCCGATTGAAATACCTTTATAATCGACTCATCGCATTCAACACGAAGGGCGACATACTGCAATATGACGAGAAAACCGACCGGTTTGTAAAACTTATCGACGTAGCGGAGGCTATTAATAATAAAGAGGTGTACATTACTGACGTGATTACATCGCCCGACGGTGAATTATGGATAGCATCGTCCGATGGACTGTTCTACAATCATCCCGACAGCCTGCGGAAAGTGACGCGAGTGGAAGGAATGGTTGGAAGCCTGTTGAACGTCGACAACAACACCATAATAGCAGTGTCGACAAGCGGTATATATAAGGTGAATCCATCAGGCGAAAACGTATCGCTCATTAACAATACTTCCGGAATACTCGCTTCTGCGCTCTATTTCGACGAATCACGCCATAGGCTATGGATAGGCACAGTGTCCCGAGGGCTGAAATACTACGACTTTGACAAGGACATAGTGAAGGATATCACAATAAAGCATTTTCCCCGTCAGCTGATAAGGGACATCGAAGCGGTGTCCGATTCATCGTTATGGTGCGCCATCGACGGAAGAGGCATATGGGAGATAAGCCGCAATGACGGAACATTACTTAATATCTATCAGGAGAACGCCGTAAAGCCTTACACGATAAGAGGCAACGGCGTGCAGGAAATATTCTGTGAAAATCCTGACAAGGTGTGGATATGTTCATTTACAGGAGGTGTGGAACTATGCGACATGAAACCCTCTCCTATCAGGAAGATTCGGCATTCAGCCGATAACCCCAACTCTCTTGTTAACAACTATATCTACGAGGTATTCAAGGATTCAAAAGGGAATATATGGATGGGTACCAACAGCGGACTCAGCCGTTGGAATCCGGCTACCGGCGATTGGCTGAACTATTTCGAGGAAAAAGGCGAAGAAGCGTTCATCGTGCGTGCCATAAGCGAGGATGCCGAAGGAAATATATGGGTAGGTGCCTACTCCCATGGCGTTTTTATTCTGGACAATGACAATCCGAGGATAAAGAAACGCTACAATGAGGGCATGGGGCTCCTTTCCAATATAGGATTCATCTACGACATAATCAAAGACAGCAACGGCGATATGTGGGTGGCGGGAATGTCACCCGAGATACTTCGTTACCGTAACGACAGCGTAGACTTTGAAAGCTTTCCCTCCCCCGTGGCATCACGTGTTGTGGAATACGACGACAACACCTTGATTCTCGTAAGCTTCAACAAGTTGGTGACATTTGACAAGGACACAAAGCGATACAACGTTATCTTCACCGACAATCTGCTTGAGGATGTGGCGGTTGTGGACGACAAAGTGTGGATTGCCCTGCGGGGCAAAGGATTGATATCCTACGACATGAATTCACGCGAGGTCGCTTCTTACGACATAGCCCATGGCATCATCTCCAATAACATCACAAGCCTTGTTAAGGACGGCAAAAAACTGTGGCTCGGATCCGACAAAGGGATATGCTGCTTCAACACCGAGGATAAGACCGTGACATCCTTCTCATTGCCTATAGTGCATCAGTCCATAACCTATAATCCTCATGCCGGAATACCGCTGTCCGACTCCACCATAGGATGGGGAACCTCCGACGGATTGCTGATGCTCGATTCCGCCAAACTCACATCCAACAAGGAGGACGGACACATATATATGCAGGACATCCTCATTTCAGGGCAGTCGATACGCAAATTGCCCGAACTGATGCCGGATATGCCGCTCGACAGCATCGAGACCCTGCATGTGCCGCTATCCAAGAACAACATAACGGTTAATCTGCTGCCGCTGCGCACCGGAACACAGAAAGTGTTGTTCTCATGGAAGATGGACGGCACGGACGATGAATGGAGCACCCCTACTGAAAAAGGAGTATTGACCTATGACGGACTGCATCCCGGAAAACACCGTCTCAATATACGGCTCTATCATCAAGGAGCCGTGACCGAGCGCACTGTGAACATAGTAATCGACCCGCCGTTTTACCTCACATGGTGGTTCCTCACCGGAATCCTCGTAATCGCAGCGGTTACCATCGTTGCAATAAGGCGTTTACGCCGCAAGCGTGCAGTCCGCAAGGCTATTACCGACATTACTCCGGTTCCTGAGGCAACAACCGCAGCACTAAACGATTTACCGCCGGATATACGAAAATCGCTCTATAATGACGATAATGACGAGGATGACATCATCGATACCGATGATGAAGACCTCTTCGACGACGGTTACGATCAGGCGATGAACAAGGAATTTGTGGAGAAAGCCACCCAAGTAGTTCTCGCCCACCTGTCCGATGCGGGATTCAACAAGGACACATTCGCCAAGGAGATGGGTGTAAGTACATCGCTGTTGTTCAAGAAACTCAAAACCACCACTGAAATGTCCATAGTCAACTTCATCCGCAGCGTGCGCATGAACAAGGCTTTTGACATGGTCAAAAGCGGGCGTTACAATGTAAGCGAAGTCGCCGATAAGTGTGGATTTTCATCGGTAGGTTATTTCAGCACCGTGTTCAAGAAACACTTCGGCAAATCGCCCACTGATTTCAAAACCGTGAAACAGCATAGACCCGACCAAACCATTTAACGGCATCAGTTGTTGTTTAATTTAAAACAAAAATATGACGGCGTTCTTTAATGTTTGTTAACCGCTGTCCCAATTAAACAACTAACTAATTATGTCTAAATTATCCTCTCTATTTACGTGTGCGGCGGCTGCGGGTGCATCGCTTTTACTCTTTTCTTGCTCAAAAAGCGCTGAATTCGCCGGATATTGGTCATCGATAACCCCAACTGACTTTACCATGGACGTTCCCGGCGCATCCAAAGCATCATCGTCCATGACATTTAACTTCGTCGAAGACAATCAAAAAACAGGCGGCAATGTCAACATCACCAACAACCTCGATGTGACCAAGGCTATCGAAGGTGATTCGCTTTCATCCCGTAAACCTTATACCATCTCGTTCAAGGCATCGGCGCAAGCTGCCGGCACCTGGGCTTATGATGTAGACGACGATGACGACATTCTGCTGGACCTCGATTTGTCGAAAATGACAGTCAACATCGACGAAAACAGCGTCACTTTCAGTCAGCCGTTCGCTTCGGAAGTTCCCAAGGCGCAGCTTGACTCCATCTCGGATGCTTACATTCCCGTGTGGAAGCAAGAACTTGAACAGTCACTAAGCTCCAACTTCTCCCGATTCACGGTTATTGACGACATTGACGTGGAACATGGCGGCAAAATCCTTGAATTTGAGATAAAGAGTCCGAAAGAAAAACTTCAATTCAAGAAAGTAGAACAATAATGGGACACAAGAGCGGCATCGGCACCATAAGTAAAATACTTAAAGTGGTGGTTCCGCTTGCCATCTCTGTTGGACTTGTGTTCTGGCTTTTCCATAAAGTCAATCTGGAACAAGTGAAGTCCATCATTCGCAATGGTGTAGATTACCGCTACATCATCGGGATGATGGGCTTAACCGTTCTGTCCCACATCATCCGAGGAGTAAGGTGGGGAATCCAGCTGCGCGCCGCAGGCATCCCGAGGATGACTGTGACAGCCGAGAGTGTGGCTATATTCGGAGCTTACGCCCTCAATCTCGTATTCCCCTATCTGGGCGAAGCATGGCGGTGCGTGTATGTGTCGCGGCGCGAGAACTGCAAGCTGTCGGTGGTCGTTGGCACTGACCTCGGCGACCGTGCTTCGGATGCTGTGATGATTCTCCTGCTCATTGTCCTCGCCCTGTTTGTGGCTCATCCTTTCCTCGAAAAATTCCTTGACCGCGACCCCATAGGCGAAGCGATTGACCGCGCCACTACCGATATAGGATTGTGGATCACAATAGCGGCGGTTATCGTCATTCTTGTAATCTGCGATTATGTGTTCCGTCGTTCAACGTTTGTGCAAGGTGTCAACCGCAGCATCAAGCGCATGTGGGACGGATTCCGTGTGCTTTTCCACATGAAAGGCACCGAATGGTACATCGTGCTCACATTTGGTATATGGATATGCTATTTCATGGAAACCTATGTGTGCTTCTTCGCGTTCCCGTTCACACGGCAGCTGATCGAGGGCAACGGTTACGCATTAGGATTCATCCCGGGACTGGTAGTGTTCGTGTTCGGGTCGTGCAGCATGGCAGTGCCGTCCAACGGCGGTCTCGGACCATGGAACATCTCCGTAATGTTCGCATTAAGCCTTTTCGGCATAAGCAACAGCGACGGAGCCGCCTACTCCATCCTGTGCTGGAGCTTCCAGGCAATGACACTCATCGCCCTCGGCATTTTCAGCGCATTCTACATCATGACCTCCCGCCGCAAAAACTACGAAAGCCATCAGGGAATTAACAACTTGCACCGCACAAGTTAACTTTAGGGTTAATTAATTTGTTATATCGGAAAAGAGTCATTACCTTTGCGTAGTTAATTTATAAGTTAAGTATGACGCAGAAATATTCCATCGAACTGATTGAGGAACATGACGCTGTGAATTTTTATAGCATACACCTTAGCGAGGAAGAACTCTCTGAGCTTGAAAGGTTCTTTGAGAAATTCCCCGAAGGGTGCGGTTATGATGAAGATGTAGACATTATAATCGCATGGCTTGACAGGATTGGTGAAAGCGGTGCGCTGGAAAGATATTTCCGTTACGAAGGTCGGTCTGGCGATGGCGTAAGCGCAATACCTATTGAAACAAGCAATCTGCGTCTTTACTGCATACGGCTTTCCGACAAGATACTCATCTTTGGTAACGGTGGAGTTAAAGACTGTGTTAAATGGCAAGAAAGTGAAACCTTATCGGATTATGTGGAGATGCTTGTTGATACAAGCCGGTTTATATCATCCCGTTTGTCAAACGGAACTCTCTATATTGTAGACAAGGAAATAATAGGAAACCTAAATTTTACCCGCGATGAAAAGAAGTAGCATCATCGAGGCTCGTCGGGCTAAAGTTTCGCCCGAAGTCCGCAGACGTGTTGACCTGTCCTTCCTCATTGTGGACAGGATTCACAGCATATTGGAAGAAAAGGGTCTTAAACAGAAAGACCTTGCCATCATGCTCGGCAAGAAAGAGTCCGAAATCAGCAAGTGGATGAGAGGAACCCACAATTTCACGATTGACACAATCTCATCAATCGAGAATGTATTGGGGACTCCAATCCTTCAGGTTGCGGAGGTTTGAATGAAAGAGCCGTGTCCTCTACTCCTTTTATGGTAGCAATGTCAACTTTTTTTTGTACCTTTGCACCCTATGAAGAATATAAGGAATTTCTGTATAATCGCACATATCGACCACGGCAAGAGCACTCTTGCCGACCGCTTGCTTGAATACACCAACACCGTATCGGGCAAGGATCTACAGGCGCAGGTGCTCGACGACATGGACCTGGAACGCGAACGCGGCATCACCATCAAGAGCCACGCCATCCAGATGGACTACTCCTACGAAGGCGAACGCTATGCCCTCAACCTTATCGACACTCCGGGACACGTGGACTTCTCCTACGAAGTGTCACGCTCGATAGCCGCCTGCGAAGGCGCGCTACTCATCGTGGACGCATCACAGGGCATTCAGGCTCAGACCATCTCCAACCTCTACATGGCTATTGACAACGACCTTGAAATTATTCCCGTAATAAATAAGGTGGATCTCGACAGCGCAAAGCCTGACGAAGTGGAGGACCAGATCATAGACCTGCTCGGATGCAAACGTGACGAGATAATACGAGCTTCCGGAAAGACCGGAATAGGCGTGCCGGAGATTCTTCAGGCTATAATCGAGCGCATCCCGGCTCCGAAAGGCGACCCGAGCGCGCCGTTGCAGGCACTTATATTTGACTCGGTGTTCAATCCTTTCCGTGGTATCATAGCTTATTACAAGATTGTAAACGGCACCATCCGCAAGAACGATTTTGTGAAATTCGTGTCGACCGGCAAAGAATACCACGCCGATGAAATAGGTGTGCTTAAGCTGGACATGTCGCCGCGCGAAGAGCTTTCAGCCGGCAATGTGGGCTACATAATCTCAGGCATCAAAACCTCAAAGGAAGTAAGAGTAGGCGACACCATCACCCATGTGGAACGTCCATGCTCCGAGGCTATAGCCGGATTTGAGGAAGTGAAGCCTATGGTGTTCGCCGGTGTCTACCCCATCGAGACCGAGGATTTTGAAAATCTGCGTTCTTCGCTTGAAAAGCTTCAGCTAAACGATGCGTCGCTCACCTTCACCCCCGAGTCCTCAATGGCGCTCGGATTTGGATTCCGTTGCGGATTCCTCGGGTTGCTTCACATGGAGATTATCCAGGAACGCCTCGGACGTGAATTTGACATGGATGTCATCACCACCGTGCCAAACGTTTCCTACAAGGTGTACGACAAGAAAGGCAACATGACCGAAGTGCACAATCCTTCGGGATTGCCTGACCTTACACTCATCGACCACATCGAGGAACCTTATATACGCGCATCCATAATCACGGTGACCGACTACATAGGTCCCATCATGACCCTGTGCCTTGGCAAGCGAGGTGAACTCATCAAGCAGGAATACATATCAGGCAACCGAATAGAGCTTACATTCGACATGCCGTTGGGCGAAATTGTCATCGACTTCTACGACAAGCTGAAATCCATATCCAAAGGATACGCTTCATTTGATTACCACATCCACGACTTCCGCGAGTCCAAGCTCGTGAAACTCGACATACTGCTGAACGGCGAAAGCGTGGACGCACTTAGCACATTGACCCATGCCGACAATGCCGTGACATTCGGGCGGCGCATGTGCGAAAAGCTTAAGGAACTGATTCCTCGCCAGCAATTTGACATAGCCATCCAGGCGGCGATAGGTGCGAAAATCATAGCACGTGAAACTATCAAGGCAGTAAGGAAGGATGTGACTGCCAAGTGTTACGGCGGCGATATCTCACGTAAACGAAAACTTCTTGAAAAGCAGAAGAAAGGCAAAAAGCGAATGAAACAGATAGGCTCAGTGGAAGTGCCTCAGAAAGCTTTTCTCGCTGTCCTAAAACTTGACTGACGAAAATATTGTTATAATAGGTATAAATTGTACAACTATTTATACCTATTTTTTTTTATGCGTCCACAATTAGAAGAAGCGGCTAATGCGCCCCACCGTGTGTTTTACGCCGCAAAACGAGCATTGCAGAGCCATGCCTCCGGAGGCAATGTGCTTATAGCCGCCACAGTGTTGGCTCTGATTGTCGCTAACCTGCCGGGAATCAACGTCCTCTACAATGATTTCTGGAATCAGGAGATACGCCTTCAGATAGGTTCGTTCAACATATTCAGCCATGCAGGGCATCCCATGTCCATGCTGCAGTTCATCAACGACGCGCTCATGGCTATCTTTTTCTTCACCATCGGTCTTGAAATAAAGCGTGAGGTGCTTGTGGGTGAACTAAGTTCATTCCGTCAGGCTCTGCTCCCCATAGTGGCGGCAGTGGGCGGCATGGCTGTACCGGTGATATTCTATCTCCTCCTTAGCAACGGCACTGACTACGCCGACGGCGCGGCTATCCCCATGGCTACCGATATAGCTTTCTCATTAGGCATCCTTGCCATGCTCGGCAGGAGAGTGCCGTTGTCGCTCAAGATATTCCTCACCACACTCGCCGTGGTAGATGATATAGGCGGCATCATAGTGATAGCGGCATGCTATTCATCGCACATCGACGTGCCCTACATCCTCTACGGACTGGCTTTGTTGGGGACGCTCTTCCTCGGGACGGGACTGCACATACAGAGCAAGATTTTCTACCTCGCTATAGGAACCGTGGTGTGGTATCTGTTCCTCAACTCGGGCATACACCCCACCATAGCCGGAGTGCTTATAGCGTTCTGTATTCCTGCAACGCCGGTATTCGCCCCGAAGAAGTACGTCAAGATGATACGTAAGGCTATCTCTCAGTTCAACGCCGAGGACGATGAGCAACTGTCGCGCCGCACTATCCTCAGCAAGGACCAGATGGACTGGCTGAAACAGGTGGAATCGGCTTCCGACAAAGTAATATCTCCGCTGCAGGACCTTGAAGATTCACTTCATCCGATAGTGAACTACCTGATAATACCGTTGTTCGCATTTGCCAACGCCGGCATCACATTCTACGGCATGGATCCCTCGGCTTTGTGGAGCGGAGTCAGCCTTGCCATCATATGCGGACTTGTGCTCGGAAAATTCCTGGGTATATTCATCTTCTCTTGGGCTACGGTCAAGCTCGGACTCGCGCCTATGCCTGAGTATTGCAACTGGAAGATGATAGCATCCATAGCCATGCTCGGAGGTATAGGGTTCACAGTATCGTTATTCATCGCCAACCTCACCTTCGACTCTTCAACCGCGGAAGGACTTGCCCTCCTCAACAACGCCAAACTCGGTATTGTGGCAGGTTCTCTTCTTTCAGGTGTGTTAGGATTCGTATTGTTGCATCACTTCTTGCCAAAAACATCCTGTGATGAAGACAGCGAAGAGTGTTAGCGCAGTCGGACTCCTTGTGGCTATAGGGATAGTGTTCGGCGACATAGGGACATCCCCTCTCTATGTCATGAAGACCATCCTGCTGCTTAGCGACAACACCCGTCCGGAATTTATAACCGGAGTGGTGTCGTGCGTGATATGGACACTGACGTTGCAGACCACTCTGAAATATGTGCTTATCGCTCTCCGCGCCGACAATAAAGGCGAAGGCGGCATACTTGCGCTCTATGCTCTCATCAAGCGGAATTCCCGGAAGTGGCTTTACGTGATAGCGGCACTGGGCGCAAGCACGCTGATAGCCGACGGCATTATCACCCCCGCCATCACCGTGACTACCGCCATCGAAGGGCTTGACGCTATAAACCCCGCCACTCCCACCATCCCCATCGTGATCACCATCATCACGCTCATCTTCATAATGCAGAGGATGGGCACCGGCTCCATAGGGAAATTCTTCGGTCCTTTTATGCTGTTGTGGTTCCTCATGCTCGGTACCCTCGGCGTGATGAGCGTGCATCTTTATCCCGGAATATTCAAGGCGTTCAACCCATGGTGGGCGATAAAAGTGCTTGCCACTTATCCGGGAAGCCTTCTCATAGTGGGAGCGGTGTTCCTGTGCACTACCGGTGCTGAGGCATTGTACTCCGACTTGGGGCATTGCGGACGTTTGAACATCAGCGTCAGTTGGCTGTTTGTGAAAGTCATGCTTATTCTCAATTATCTCGGTCAGGGAGCCTGGATAATAGCCGGAGGGGACACCGCAGCTAACCCATTCTTTGCGATAATGCCCCACTGGATGCTCATTCCGGGAATAATAATGTCCACCGGAGCTGCCATCATCGCAAGCCAGGCGCTTATCAGCGGCTCTTTCACACTGTTCAGCGAAGCAATAGGACAAAATTTCATCCCGGCTCTGAAAATAAAGTACCCCTCCTCTCAGAAAGGACAGCTGTATATCCCGGTCATAAACACATTCCTTTTCATAGGCTGCATTGTGACAGTTCTGCTCTTTGGCTCGTCATCGCGCATGGAAGCCGCCTACGGTCTCTCCATCACCATAACCATGCTGATGACCACAGTGCTCCTTGCTTTCTACATGCACCGGAAAGGCCTTCACTGGACTGTGTCAGTGGGATTCTTTATCGTGTTCGGGATTATCGAAGGCGGATTTTTCATAGCCAACATGATGAAATTCGCCCAAGGCGGATGGTACACCATAGCCATAGCGAGTGTGCTGCTTGCCATCATGATGGTGTGGTACCATGCATCGGCTTTGCGCCGGAAATATGTCGAAATACGCAATTTCCCCGATTACTATGGCATAATTTCTGATATAAAAGCTGACACGGAGATCTCAAAATACGCTTCCAATGTAGTTTATGTCAGTACTTCTGCCGCCGAGGATGAAATCGAAAGCAAACTTATCTATTCCATTGTCAACAAGCATCCCAAGCGCGCCGACCATTACTGGATAATTCGTTTCAACCACGTGGACGACCCGTTCACGCTTGACTACACCTGCCGTCCCCTAATCCCCGGCACCCTCTACAGCGTGAGGATAAACATGGGATTCAGAGTGCAGCCGCAGATAAATGTGTACTTGCGCCAGATAGTGGAGGATCTCGTTGCCGACGGCAAACTTGACCTCACCAGTTCTTTCCCCTCTTTAAGAAAGCACGGAATCCCGGGCGACTTCAAGTTTATACTTATACACCGCCGGTTTTCACCGTCAAGCAACTGCACGGGACGTGACCGCACCCTTCTTTCGCTCTACGAGAAGATAAGACTACTTGGCATCTCGCC
>DAAL01000187.1 GCA_001701065.1 Bacteroidales bacterium GP4 | reverse complement strand
ATTATAACTATGACAGAGCAAGAAAAGAACGATAAATCGCTGGATTTTGTGGTGCGTTATTACCGAAAAGGAGCATTCCGCCCGCGCCGACTCGGGAAAATACTGGAATTTGTGCCACGATATTCATTCTTCTGCCGCCGCAACATTGCAGCGGCATGTGTGGCGACTGCATTGATAGCATCGGCAGGCATAGGCGTGTATTTCTATACCCACCCGAATGACTCAACCGGCACAAGCCAAATTCCGGCAGTGGAAACTACAGTCACAGCATCAAAAGAGGTACATCGCATAGAATTCAACAATGTGCCGCTTACCACTGTGGTTAAAGAAATAGAAAAAACATATAACGTCAAGATATCGTCCCTTCCGAAGGAGCAATATCGCCTTACATTAAGTTATGAAGGAACTGCTGAGGACCTTGTGGCGACAATAAACGAATTACTCGGAACTAATTTAGAGATAGAACAATGACAAGATACAATCTTCTGTTTGCTGCTTTTCTCTTCTTATGCTCCGCTGCGCTGTCGGCACAAAACATCACAATCCACGTGACCGACGCACCCGCTGTAAGCACCTTTTCAAGCATCATGCAGCAAAGCGGGAAAAACTTCATATACTCTTCATCCCTGCTTGACGGCATAACAGTCACGGTCAACGCTGACAATGAACCGCTACGTGAGGTGCTGAAAATGATGTTTGACGGCACTTCTGTGGACTACCGAATGAGGGGCGACAACGTGATGCTGTTCCGCCGCAAGGAAAAGCAACCGCAAAGTGTGGTGATAAACGGCTTTGTCAGAGAATCAGGCTCAGGCGAAGCAATAATAGGAGCCATAGTGGCTGACACCCTCACCAACATAACCACCGCAACCAACACCACCGGATTCTTCTCGATGAAAGTCCCGGCAGGAAAAGCCGGAATAAAAGTGACCTATCCGGGATATATTGACTATCGGTCAGGAGTGCTTGACCTGCGGAGCAACTCGACATTTGACATTCGTTTACTTCCTTCAAAGCATCTTCTCTCCGAGGTAGTTGTACACGGCAGCAAAAACCGGCATCTTGCCATGGAGTCAGCAAGCATCGGAAGTCTGAACCTTTCTAAGGATTACATCACCTCCACGCCTGTAATCTTTGGGGAGAGCGATGTGGTGAAATCCATCCAGCTTGAACCGGGAGTGTCGGCCGGAGTGGAAGGAATGGCTGGAATGTATGTGCATGGAGGAGGTCCTGACGAGAACCTTTACATGCTCGACAACATTCCGTTGTACCAAATCAACCATTTCGGCGGACTGTTTTCGGCGTTCAACACTGAAGCCATCCACAATGTCGACTTCTATAAATCCACGTTTCCGGAGCGGTACGACGGACGATTGTCATCATTCATGGATGTGCACACCCGTGACGGCTCCCTTGAGTCCCACAGCGGAAGCGTGAAACTCGGACTTACATCAGGTGCGTTCAGTATCAACGGCCCCATCACAAAAGACCACACATCCTACTCCGTAGCACTTCGACGCTCATGGTATGATGTGCTTTCAGTTCCGGCTCTTGCCATCTATAATAAGATAAATAAGAACGGCATTAAAACAGGATTTCGTTATGCATTTACCGACATAAATGCTAAAATCAACCATCACTTCTCACCACGGAGCCGTGCTTATGTCATGTTCTACTACGGCAACGATTACTTAAAGGTAACGGAGAAGAACAATTACGATAATGATTACAACTCATCATCCTTTTACAGCAATAAATACAATCAATTGAAATGGGGCAATACCGTAGTGTCAGCGGCTTGGAATTATATCTTCTCCCCATCACTTTATGGTGAGATAACAGCCGCATATACCCGCTACAGTTCATCAATGAAGCACTCCGAAACAAATGGCAATATAGACAGCAACGGAAAAGAAACCTATACAGTGGATAAACTAAACTCGGACAACCGAATCCATGACTGGATATTCCGCGCCGACTTCGACTATCGTCCATCATCACAGCACAATGTGACTTTCGGGGCTTACTATATAATCCACAATTTCCTTCCGTCACGCTCAATAAGGAAATTAAGTACCGAGTCCCTTACCACAGAGATTTCCGATAATGCACCCGACTATCATGCCGGAGAACTGAATCTCTACGCAGGCGATGACTGGAAAGTAAGCCGACAGTGGCGTATAAACGCCGGACTGCACTATAGCATGTTCAACATTGACGGCAGCCACCATTCTCACCTGTCCCCTACACTCACCTTTAGATATATCCCTAAAGAAAACTGGGCGTTCAAAGCCGGGTACTCGCGCACCGTGCAGTACGTGCATCAGTTGTCACAGAGTGCCATATCTCTGCCTACTGACCAGTGGGTTCCCATTGTCGCACAACAGAAACCATCTACAGCCGACAAAATCACCATAGCCGGTAATTATTCACTGAATAACACTTACACCTTCACTGCCGAAGCCTATATGAAATGGATGGACAATCTTATTGACTATAAGGACGAATATTACCTTGTGCCTCCGCAGATGGCATGGGATTCAAAGCTGACTTCAGGTAAAGGCACAGCTAAAGGAATAGACTTCAAAGTGTCAAAGGAATCAGGGAAATTCACCGGACACATCAGCTATTCGCTGTTGTGGGCTGACCGTCATTTTGCCGAAAAGAATCAAGGTAGAAAATTTCCTGCACGATTTGACAATAGGCACAAAATCAATGTGCTCGTCAACTGGAAAGTCAATGACCGGTGGGACATCAACGCATCGTGGACCGGTATGAGCGGTAACCGGGTGACTCTTCCGCTCCAATGCTGGCAAGACCCGTTATTGGCTCCTTGGCACTATGACATGATGCTGTCCGAAGGAGTCAACAACTACCGCTTGCCGTTCTATCACCGTCTTGACGTGAGCTTCACTCGCCATACTCACAACGGCTACTGGAACTTTAGCCTGTACAACGCTTACTGCAACATGAACGTAATAGGAGTAAGACTTGACGTTGACTACAGCGACTATTTGGGCCCGTCACATCCAGATCTTTCAAAGCCGGTATTTCAAAAAATCCATTTATTACCCACAATTCCCTCAGTATCCTACACATGGCTATTTTAAAACATATTTTAATCATAGGAACACTGATGTTCCTCACCACAGGATGTTTCACTAACTTTGAACCCGACATTAAAAGTACGCCGGTTCTATGCATGAACTCCACCATCACACCCGGCGACACCATCGACGTGCTACTTACACGCACTTGGCGATGGGACGAGGACACCGTTTCCAGTAAAGAATATATAATAAACGATGCCGACGTAAAACTATATGTCAACGATGAATACAAAGAACAGTTAAGTTTTAGCAAGCTTCCTAACTCAAACCCCTATACCTCAGAATACAGGCAGTACGGTTACCGCTCAACTTATATTCCAGAAGAAGGCGACAAGATAAAGCTGACCGCCCACAGCGAAAAGTACGGTGATGCATCAGCCGAAGTCGCTGTGCCGCACAGCATTGACATAACTCGTGTGGAATATGACCATCCAGTATTTGATTCTGCTCCGGAAGGGTCGCAAAAGTCTTATCATTTCAGTCTTAACCTGCTCATATGGTTCACTGACCGACCTTCCACCACTGACTATTATATGTTCGGTACTGACGTGTCTAATCCTAAAAATTACTATATCCCGAATCCTGACGGAACTCTTGGAGAGGATTGTTATGCCCGAGTTTACTATTATAATATCAACTATGACCGGGAACCTCTGTTCACTGAACATGTGTCACCGCTTGAATCGGCGGTGTCCGAAACATCAGGGTACAGCATATTTTCTGACCGACAGATATCAGGCAAAGATTATCCGCTCCACATTTCCATCGAGAATATTAACTACACGATAAATAATCCTGAAAACAATCCCGAACTCGACACGGCATCCATCAATCTTAATCTTGATGTCATTTCGCAAAGTTATTACAATCATGTACTGTCAGTGTGGGCGCACAATGACGGAATCAATGGAATATTGGGCGATGTGGGACTTGCCGACCCGGTGTGGGACGGCAGCAACGTGTCCACAGGAGCCGGAGTAGTCGCAGCTAAAAGCACTTCCACATATAAAATATATCTGCAAAACATAGTTGAGAAAGAGGATTGACCGTGATTGTCCGTCTTCCATCCCCACAGATTCCGCCATCAAAAGGTTCATGTCAAAAAAAGGCGGAATCTGTGTTTTGTATATACACGCACCCTAAAACACCAACTTAAATTTGGTATATGCTTAAAAAAGAATTAATTTTGCGGAATAAAAGAGAATTCGTGTCACAGAAACATACATATAAGTTAGGTTTGGCATTAAGCGGTGGAGGTGCCCGTGGATTTGCCCATGTGGGTGCGCTTTACGCAATGGAAGAATTAGGCATATACCCCGACATAATAGCGGGAGTCAGTGCCGGTTCTATAGCCGCATCAATGTACGGATCAGGACTTAACCCATTAGAAATAATGAAGCTATTCATGAAAAGCCGTTTTACTGACTTCTGCGAGCTTGGAGTGCCGAAGGACGGTTTTTTCAAAATGGACGGCTTCAGGGCATTCTTAAAAGAAAGCACCAAGATAACCAATCTTGAAGAGTGCAAAATACCCACAGTCATTTGCGCCACTGACCTTGACAACTGCACGCCTGTGCAGTGGCGTACAGGAGAACTAGCCACAAGAGTGTCGGCATCCTGCTCAATGCCCATAGTGTTTAAGCCGGTGGAAATAGACGGCATCAAATACGTGGACGGAGGAGTGCTCCACAATTTACCGGCGTGGGCTATACGCGAGGAATGCGAATATCTGATAGGAGTGAATGTAAGTCCGCTCGTTCATGCCACACCTTATAAGGACACCCTCATAGACATAGCGCAACGGTCCTATCACCTGATGTCACGCACCAATGCCGAAGGTGACTTAAAGCTGTGTGACGTGGTGGTGAGCGCCGATGCCATAGCCCATCTCAAAGTATTCAATATGAAAGAGAAAGAAAAGGCATTCCGGACAGGTTACAAAGCAGCCATGAAAGCTCTTAGGAATTCCCCCGTCATTGACCAACTAAAAACAGACAGTAAGATATAATACATCTACAAAATGAACAATAAAAAGCCGATAATCTACCAGTTATTACCGCGTTTATTCGCCAATTACACTGAAAATTGCATTCCTAACGGCACTATCGAACAGAACGGCGCCGGCAAAATGAACGGAATCACCAGCAAAATACTGAGAGGCATCAAGGAACTTGGTGTCACTCACGTGTGGTACACAGGTGTAATTGAACATTCCAACAAAACCGACTATTCAAAATACGGAATAAGACCCGATAATCCGCATGTGGTGAAAGGTAACGCAGGTTCACCCTACGCCATCAAGGATTATTACGACATTGACCCTGACATAGCCGAGGATGTGCCTTCCCGAATGGAGGAATTCGATGCTCTTGTCACCCGTACCCATGACACGGGAATGGGCGTGATTATTGACTTCGTGCCTAACCATGTGTCACGACAGTATTTTTCCGACGCTGCGCCGGAAGGCACTATACAATTGGGTGAAGGCGACGACAAGACAAAGTTCTTTGACCCCAACAACAACTTCTATTATATCCCTCATCAGCTTTTCGCTCCCCACATCGACCTCGGCGAAGGTCCTGACGCATATGTGGAATTTCCGGCAAAAGCTTCGGGAAACGACTGTTTCAATCCGTTCCCGTCACAGTTTGACTGGTACGAGACCGTAAAACTTAACTACGGAGTTGACTACGGCAACCACACCCAACACTTCCAGCCCATACCCAAGACTTGGTTTCAGATGCTCGACATCCTGCGCTTCTGGGCGAAGAAAGGTGTTGACGGATTCCGTTGCGACATGGTGCACATGGTACCAATAGAATTCTGGCAATGGGCGATACCAAATGTAAAAGAACGTTATCCCCACATTATATTTATAGCTGAGATATACGATGTGTCGCTCTACCGTGACTTCATCAATCTTGGCGGATTCGATTATCTCTACGATAAGGTGAATCTTTACGACACACTCCGCGCGGTGCAGTGCTCAAGTGTGTCGGCGGCACAGATCACCCGATGCTGGCAGACCGTGGAAGGAATAGGAAGCCACATGCTCAATTTCCTGGAGAACCATGACGAGCAGCGTTTCGGCTCCAAGTTCTACGCCGGCAATCCGAGCCTGGTGATTCCATCGCTTGTCGTGAGCGCATTCATCAGCACCGGGCCCATGATGATATACGCCGGTCAGGAACTGGGCGAACAGGCTCTTGATGCCGAGGGTTACAGCGGTCATGACGGACGCACGACAATATTTGACTACTGGAGCGTCCCCACTCTGCGCCGATGG
>DAAL01000209.1:13790-15503 GCA_001701065.1 Bacteroidales bacterium GP4 | reverse complement strand
GAATTTTGCAAGCAATTCAATGCCCGTACTCAGGACAAGGCTGGCAAGGTTCTTCCGGTAGTAATCACTTACTATACCGATAAGAGCTTTGACTTCATTGTTAAGACCCCTCCGGTAGCTATCCAGTTGCTTGAGGCTGCCAAAATCAAAAGCGGTTCGGCTGAACCTAACCGTAAGAAGGTGGCAGAAATCTCTTGGGAACAGGTTAAGACAATTGCAGAAGACAAGATGCCTGATTTGAACTGTTTTACTGTTGAATCGGCAATGCGCATGGTTGCCGGTACGGCCAGAAGCATGGGTATCACCGTAAAAGGGGCATTCCCTGAAAATAACTAATAAACTTCAATTGACATGGGTAAACTTACTAAAAATCAAAAGTTAGCATTATCGAAGATTGAAGCCGGGAAAGCCTACACATTGGCTGAAGCTGCCGAAAAGGTGAAGGAAGTTACCTACACTAAATTTGACGCTTCTTTAGATATCGATGTACGTCTTGGCGTAGATCCTCGTAAAGCTAACCAAATGGTGCGTGGCGTTGTTACGCTTCCCCACGGTACTGGTAAAAAAACTACAGTTCTCGTCCTTTGTTCACCTGATGCTGAAGCTGCTGCTAAGGCTGCCGGTGCTGACTATGTTGGTCTTGAAGAGTATATCGAAAAGATCAAAGGTGGCTGGACCGACGTGGATGTTATCATCACTCAGCCGGCTATCATGGGTAAAATCGGTGCTCTTGGCCGTATCCTCGGTCCGAGAGGCTTGATGCCTAACCCTAAGAGCGGTACTGTTACTGTAGATGTGGCAAAAGCTGTTGAAGAAGTTAAGAAGGGTAAAATCGACTTTAAGGTTGACAAGAACGGTATCGTTCACTCTTCAATAGGCAAGGTTTCTTTCACTCCCGAACAGATGAAAGAGAACGCTCGCGAATTCATCAATACTTTGATTAAACTTAAACCTGCCACTGCCAAGGGTACCTATATTAAGAGTATTTATCTTTCAAGTACTATGAGTCCCGGTATTAAGGTTGACTCAAAGTCCGTTGATGCTTAACATTTAAAGACTTAGAACAATGAGAAAGGAAGATAAAGAAATTATAATAGAGAAAATTGCTGCTACCATTAAGGAATATTCCTGCTTCTACCTCGTAGAAACCGCAGGTCTTAACGCTGAAAAGACAAGCAATCTTCGTAGAGCTTGTAGCAAGGCGGACATTAAATTGATGGTAGTAAAGAATACTCTTCTTCGCAAAGCATTTGAATCGCTTGAAGTCGATTATTCCGAACTATATCCTTGCTTGAAGGAGTCTACCTCGGTTATGTTCTCTAACGTAGGTAACGCTCCCGCTAAGCTTATCAAGGCTGTCCTCAAAGAAGACAAAGAGGCTAAATTCCCCCTTCTTAAAGGTGCGTTCGTAGAAGAAACCGTTTATATTGGTGCTGACCAGCTTGACACTCTCGCTCACATCAAGAGCAAGAACGAGCTTATCGCCGATGTTGTGGCTCTTCTCCAGTCACCCGCCAAGAATGTGGTTTCAGCTCTTACTTCAGGTGGAACCAAGCTTCACGGCATCCTTGAAACTTTATCAAACAAAGAATAATAAAAAGAAAAAATAACTCAATTAAATCATACAAAAATGGCAGATTTAAAAGCTTTTGCAGAACAATTAGTTAACCTCTCAGTAAAAGAAGTAAACGAACTTGCTCAGATCCTCAAGGA
>DAAL01000209.1:13646-13771 GCA_001701065.1 Bacteroidales bacterium GP4 | reverse complement strand
CCCGCAGCCGCAGCAGTGGCAGTAGCAGCTCCCGCAGCAGGTGGTGCAGCAGCTGAAGAAGAAAAATCTTCTTTCGATGTAATCCTTAAATCAGCTGGCGCAAGCAAGCTCGCTGTTGTTAAGCT
>DAAL01000209.1:0-13535 GCA_001701065.1 Bacteroidales bacterium GP4 | reverse complement strand
TTGGAAGAAGCTGGAGCTGAAGTTGAACTTAAATAAAATTGCCTGAATTTCAGGTAATTAGGTTAAGAATCATCTTAAGAAATGATTCTTAACCTTTTTGTGTTATATTTTAAGTTGAGTTTCATTAACGTTTTTTTAAATGTCAGTTTCAGTCAAAAAACCACGCATTAATTTTGCCTCGGTAAAGAATCCGCTTCCTTACCCTGACTTCTTGGAAGTGCAGCTTAAGTCGTTCCAAGATTTCTTGCAGCTTGATACACCTCCAGAAAAAAGAAATAACGAGGGGCTTTATAAAGTATTTGCTGAAAATTTCCCTATTGTTGACACCCGCAACAACTACGTGTTGGAATTTTTGGACTATTATATCGATCCCCCGAAATATAGTATAGAAGAATGTTTAGAAAGAGGACTCACTTATAGTGTCCCTCTGAAAGCCAAACTCAAACTTTATTGTACCGACCCCGATCATGAAGATTTTGAGCCCAAGATTCAGGATGTGTATCTTGGTCCCATCCCTTACATGACCGCTCAAGGTACTTTTGTGATAAACGGAGCCGAACGCGTTGTCGTTTCTCAGTTGCACCGTTCTCCCGGCGTGTTCTTCGGACAGAGCACCCATGCCAATGGTACTAAACTCTACTCGGCTCGTATCATCCCATTCCGTGGTTCATGGATTGAGTTTGCGACTGACATTAATAACGCAATGTACGCCTATATCGACCGTAAGAAGAAGTTGCCCGTGACAACCCTTCTCCGCGCTATAGGTCTTGAAAGCGATAAAGACATCATTGAAATCTTTGGTCTTGCTGAAGAAATCAAAGTCAACAAGACTAACCTTAAGAAAGCTGTGGGACGTAAACTCGCCGCACGAGTGCTTAAGACTTGGGTTGAGGACTTCGTGGACGAAGATACCGGTGAAGTTGTGTCAATAGAGCGTAATGAAGTGATCCTTGATCGTGAGACTGTGCTTGAAGAAGAGCACATCCAGCAGATTCTCGACACCGACACTCAGACCATCCTCCTCCACAAGGAAGATGCCAACTCTAACGACTATTCGATAATCTTTGAAACTCTTAAAAAGGATACTACCAACTCCGAAAAAGAAGCGATCCAGTACATCTATAGACAACTCCGCAACGCGGAGCCGCCGGATGACGCTTCGGCACGTGAAGTCATCACCAATCTTTTCTTCTCGGAAAAACGATATGACTTGGGTGATGTAGGTCGTTACCGTATCAACAAGAAGCTTGGCCTCACCACTTCCATGGAAGTGAAAGTGTTGACCAAGGAGGATATCATCGCCATCCTCAAGTATCTTATCGAGCTGATCAACTCGAAGACCGATGTGGATGATATCGACCACTTGAGTAACCGCCGCGTGCGCACTGTAGGAGAACAATTATATAATCAATTCGGAGTGGGACTCGCACGTATGTCGCGTACAATCCGTGAACGCATGAATGTACGTGACAACGAGGACTTCACCCCCATTGATCTTATCAACGCGAAGACCATATCTTCCGTGATAAATACTTTCTTTGGTACCAACGCTTTGTCGCAGTTCATGGACCAGACTAATCCATTGGCTGAAATGACTCACAAGCGTCGTATGTCGGCTCTCGGCCCCGGCGGTCTTTCTCGTGACCGTGCAGGTTTCGAGGTGCGCGACGTGCACTATACCCACTACGGCCGTCTTTGTCCTATCGAGACTCCTGAAGGTCCTAACATCGGTCTTATTTCGTCACTCTGCGTGTACGCTAAGATAAATGACCTCGGATTCATCGAGACTCCTTACCGCACGGTTGAGAATGCCAAGGTGAACATCAACAATGATGAAGTGGTATATCTCACCGCTGAAGTGGAGGAAGGTCAGGTAATCGCTCAGGGTAACGCTCCGCTTAATGCCGACGGTACTTTCGTGCGTGACCGTGTAAAGGCTCGTCTTGACGCTGACTTCCCCATCGTGACTCCGGGTGAAGTGAACCTGATGGATGTGTCGCCTACACAGATTGCATCTATCGCTGCTTCTTTGATTCCGTTCCTTGAACACGACGACGCTAACCGTGCGTTGATGGGATCTAACATGATGCGCCAGGCTGTGCCTTTATTGCGCTCTGAAGCTCCTATCGTAGGTACCGGACTTGAAGGTCAGCTCATCCGTGACTCTCGCACTCAGATTACTGCCGAGGGCGACGGTGTGATTGAATATGTTGACGCTCGTGTCATCCGCATCCGTTACGACCGCACTCCCGATGAAGAGTTTGTGGCGTTTGAAGATGCTGTGAAGGAATACCACATACCTAAGTTCCGCAAGACCAACCAGAGCACTACCATCGACCTCCGTCCTATATGTGAAAAAGGACAGAAAGTGGTGACCGGACAGATTCTTACCGAAGGTTACTCTACTGAGGACGGCGAGCTTGCGCTGGGTCGTAACCTTAAAGTGGCGTTCATGCCCTGGAAGGGATATAACTATGAGGATGCTATCGTGCTCAATGAGCGCGTGGTCCGTGAGGATATCCTTACTTCAGTGCATGTCGACGAGTACTCTCTTGAAGTGCGCGAAACCAAGCGCGGTATGGAAGAGCTTACAAGCGATATTCCTAACGTAAGCGAGGATGCCACCAAGGATCTTAAAGAAAACGGTATCATCCGCATCGGTGCCCATGTGGCTCCGGGCGATATTATGATAGGTAAGATTACTCCTAAGGGAGAATCTGACCCCACTCCTGAAGAAAAGCTTCTTCGCGCTATATTCGGTGACAAGGCCGGTGATGTGAAGGATGCTTCATTGAAGGCTACTCCTTCTCTTAAGGGTGTGGTTATAAATACCCGTCTGTTCTCTCGTGCTCAGAAGAAAAAGAAGAGCAAGAGCACCAATGCTCTGCTTCCCAAGCTTGATGAAGAGTTTGAGTTGCGCCAGGCTAAGTTGCTCGATATGCTCACTGACAAGCTCATGGTTCTCAACTCCGAAAAGGTGTCTATGGGCGTGAAGGATTTCTTGGGCGCTGACATTGTTCCCAAGGGTTCTCCGTTCACTCCGGGTGCTTTGAAGGGTATCAACTATGACACTGTCAATCTTTCCGATTGGACCGATGATGCCCACACCAATGAGCTTATCCGCGCCACAATCGTGAACTATCTCCGTAAATCGAAGGAAATCGACGCTGAGCTTCGCCGCAAGAAACTCGACATCTCAATAGGTGATGATCTTCCCTCCGGAATCATGCAGATGGCGAAGGTTTACGTGGCTAAGAAACGTAAAATCAGCGTGGGCGACAAGATGGCGGGTCGTCACGGTAACAAAGGTATCGTGTCGCGTATTGTACGTCAGGAGGACATGCCGTTCCTTGCCGACGGTACTCCCGTGGACATTGTACTTAACCCTCTGGGTGTGCCTTCGCGTATGAACCTCGGACAGATTTTCGAGACTGTCCTCGGATGGTCAGGCTCTATCCTCGGAGAGAAATTTGCTACTCCTATCTTTGACGGTGCAAGTCTTGACGACCTTAACGAATGGACTGACAAAGCCGGATTGCCCCGCTACGGTAAGACTTACCTTTACGATGGCGGTACCGGTGAACGATTCGACCAGCCTGCCACTGTGGGTGTGATCTACATGCTGAAACTCGGTCACATGGTTGAAGACAAGATGCACGCACGTAGCATAGGTCCGTACTCACTCATCACCCAGCAGCCGCTTGGTGGTAAAGCTCAGTTCGGTGGTCAGCGTTTCGGAGAAATGGAAGTTTGGGCACTCGAAGCTTTCGGTGCATCCCACATCCTTCAAGAAATTCTAACCATCAAGAGTGATGATGTCAATGGTCGTAGCAAAGCTTACGAAGCTATCGTCAAGGGCGATGCTATGCCGCCTGCTGGAATCCCCGAATCACTCAATGTGCTTCTCCATGAGTTGCGCGGTTTGGGATTGAGCATCAACTTAGAGCAATAATAATAGAAAAGAAAGGTAATACAAAATATGGCTTTTAGAAAAGACAATAAAACAAAATCCGGATTCTCTAAAATTTCTATCGGGCTTGCTTCGCCCGAAGAAATTCTTGAGAAGTCCAGCGGTGAAGTTCTGAAACCTGAAACCATCAACTACCGCACCTATAAGCCTGAACGTGACGGTCTTTTCTGCGAAAAGATTTTCGGTCCCGTGAAGGACTACGAATGCCATTGCGGAAAGTACAAGCGCATTCGTTACAAAGGTATCGTGTGCGACCGTTGCGGTGTGATGGTGACTGAAAAGAAAGTTCGCCGTGAACGCATGGGACACATCAAGCTCATTGTCCCTGTAGCTCACATCTGGTATTTCCGTTCATTGCCTAACAAGATTGGGTATTTGCTCGGTTTGCCTTCTAAAAAGCTCGATGCGGTCATCTACTACGAACGTTACGTAGTAATACAGCCGGGTGCCGCTGAAAACATTCAGATAGGCGTAGGCGACAAGGAGAAGGGCGTGCAGGCACTTGACCTCCTTTCGGAAGAAGAATATTTCGACATCCTCGACAAGTTGCCCGCCGGAAATCAGGCTCTTGATGACTCTGACCCGAATAAGTTCATCGCTAAGATGGGTGCTGAAGCCATCTATGACCTTCTTGTGCGTCTTGACCTCGACTCTCTTTCTTATGAACTGCGCCACAAGGCCAACACTGACGGTTCGCAGCAGCGCAAGACTGAAGCCCTCAAGCGTCTCCAGATTGTAGAGTCGTTCCGTGCTTCCAAGCACCGCAACCGTCCCGAGTGGATGATTCTCCAGGCTGTGCCTGTGATTCCACCGGAATTGCGTCCTCTGGTGCCGCTTGATGGTGGTCGATTCGCTACTTCCGACTTGAATGACCTCTATCGTCGTGTTATCATACGTAATAACCGTCTAAAACGTCTCATCGAAATCAAAGCTCCCGAAGTGATTCTCCGTAATGAGAAACGTATGCTTCAGGAAGCTGTCGATTCACTTCTCGATAACTCTCGTAAGTCTTCAGCGGTGAAGACCGAGGCTAACCGTCCGTTGAAGTCGCTTTCTGACTCTCTTAAAGGTAAGCAAGGTCGTTTCCGTCAGAACCTCCTCGGTAAACGTGTTGACTATTCCGCACGTTCGGTTATCGTCGTTGGTCCTGAATTGAAGATGCACGAATGCGGTATTCCTAAGAATATGGCTGCCGAGCTTTACAAGCCCTTTATCATCCGTAAGCTCATCGAGCGCGGTATCGTAAAGACTGTGAAGTCAGCAAAGAAGATTGTCGACCGCAAGGAACCGGTGGTTTGGGACATCCTCGAACATGTGATGAAAGGTCATCCCGTGCTGCTCAACCGTGCCCCGACACTTCACCGTCTTGGTATCCAGGCATTCCAGCCTAAGATGATTGAAGGTAAGGCTATCCAGTTGCACCCGCTTGCTTGTACTGCGTTCAACGCCGACTTCGACGGTGACCAGATGGCTGTGCACCTCCCTCTCGGCAACGAGGCTATTCTTGAGGCTCAGATGCTTATGCTCGGTGCCCACAATATTCTTAACCCCGCCAACGGTGCTCCTATCACCGTGCCTTCTCAGGACATGGTGCTTGGTCTTTATTACATCACCAAGCTTCGTCCCGGCGATAAAGGCGAAGGACTTAAGTTCTACGGTCCCGAAGAAGCTGAAATCGCTTACAACGAAGGCCGTGTGACTCTTCACGCTCCGGTATCGGTGGTTGTGGAGGATGTCGATGAAAACGGTAACCCCATCAAGCATCTTGTGGAGAACACTTCAGTGGGTCGTGTGCTCGTCAATCAGTACGTGCCCAAGGAAATCGGTTATGTCAACCAGATTCTTTCCAAGAAGTCGCTCCGTGACATCATCGGTAAGGTTATCAACACCTGCGGTGTGACTCGCTCGGCTAAGTTCCTTGACGACATCAAGAACCTCGGTTACTACATGGCGTTCAAGGGCGGCTTGTCGTTCAACCTCGGTGATGTGATTATACCGCCGGAAAAAGAAAAACTTGTAGCTGAAGGTAACGAACAGGTTCAGGATGTGATCAATAACTACGGTATGGGTTTCATCACCAACAACGAACGTTACAATCAGATTATCGATATATGGACCCACGTTAACTCCCGTCTTACTGACATCCTCATGAAGCAGATGACTGCCGCCAACCAAGGCTTCAACTCTGTATTCATGATGCTTGACTCCGGTGCCCGTGGTTCTAAGGACCAGATTCGTCAGTTGGCTGGTATGCGTGGTCTTATGGCGAAACCGCAGAAAGCCGGTGCCGAAGGCGGTCAGATTATCGAGAACCCTATTTTGGCTAACTTCAAGGAAGGTCTTTCAGTGCTTGAGTACTTTATCTCTACCCACGGTGCCCGTAAGGGTCTTGCCGATACAGCGTTGAAGACCGCCGATGCCGGTTATCTTACTCGTCGTCTTGTGGACGTGGCTCATGATGTTATCATCAATGAGGAGGACTGCGGAACTTTACGTGGTCTTGTATGCACTGAAATCAAGAACAACGAGGAGGTTGTGGCTTCTCTTGGTGAACGTATTCTCGGACGTGTGTCGGTTCACGACATCGTTGACCCCATCACCGGCGAGATTATCGTGGCATCAGGCGAGGAAATCGACGAGATTGCCGCTAACCGCATCAATGAGTCGCCTATCGAGTCAGTGGAAATTCGTTCAGTGCTTACCTGCGAATCCAAGAAGGGTGTGTGCGCCAAGTGCTACGGACGTAACCTCTCCAACAATCGTCTTGTGCAGAAAGGTGAGGCTGTCGGCGTAATCGCTGCTCAGTCAATCGGTGAGCCGGGTACTCAGCTTACTCTGCGTACATTCCACGTCGGTGGTGTGGCTTCTAACATTGCTGCCGTTTCCACCATCACTTCACGTTATGAAGGTACACTCGAAATCGAGGAACTCCGTACCGTCAAGACTGAAGAAGTTGGTCCTAACGGAAAGAATGTGGAAGTTGTTATCGGTCGTCTTGCTGAAATGCGTATTATCGACCCGAACACTAAGATGATGCTCACTAATGCCAATATTCCTTACGGTTCCAAGCTTTATTTCGGCAACGGTGCCACTGTGAAGAAAGGCGATGTAATATGCGAATGGGACCCGTTCAACGCCGTGCTTATTTCGGAAGTGGGCGGTCGCATGGAATTCAAGAATTTCATCGACAACGTTACTTACCGCACCGAGTATGACGAACAGACCGGTCTTGAAGATAAGATTATTATTGAGTCGCGTGACCGTACTATCGTTCCTGAAGCAACTATCGTTGACTCAAAGGGACAGGTGCTTAAGACTTATGCTCTTCCTGTGGGCGCTCACCTCATGGTGGAAAGCGGAGCCGAGGTTAAGCCGGGCGAAGTATTCGTCAAGATTCCTCGTTCCGCTGGTAACGCGGGTGATATCACCGGTGGTCTTCCTCGTGTGACCGAGTTGTTTGAGGCTCGTAACCCGTCTAACCCCGCCATCGTTTCCGAAATCGACGGTGAAGTTCGTTTTGGTAAGGTGAAACGCGGTAACCGTGAGATTTCCGTGACTTCAAAACTTGGAGAAGTCAAGAAATACCTCGTTCCGCTGTCCAAGCAGATTCTTGTGCAGGAAAACGACTACGTGCGTGCCGGTACACCGCTATCCGATGGTGCTATCACTCCTGCCGACATCCTCAACATCATGGGACCGACTGCCGTTCAGGAATACATCGTTAATGAAGTTCAGGATGTGTACCGTATGCAGGGTGTGAAGATCAACGACAAGCACTTTGAAGTTATCGTTCGCCAGATGATGCGTAAAGTCAACATCCTCGATCCGGGTGACACTATGTTCCTTGAGCAGCAGGTGGTTGACAAGCGTGAATTCATGGAAGAGAATGACCGTATATGGGGTAAGAAAGTTGTGGTTGATGCCGGCGACAGCGAAAATGTCAAGCCCGGTCAGATTATCACAGCACGTAAGCTCCGTGATGAGAATTCGGCTCTGAAACGCCGTGACCTCAAGGTTGTGGTGGTGCGTGACGCTGTTCCCGCTACTTCGGAGCAGATTCTTCAGGGTATAACCCGTGCGGCTTTGCAGACTTCAAGCTTCATGTCGGCTGCTTCATTCCAGGAAACAACCAAGGTGCTTAACGAAGCTGCCATCAGCGGTAAGGTCGATAATCTCGAAGGTATGAAGGAAAATGTTATCTGCGGTCATCTCATCCCGGCAGGTACAGGACTACGTGAATACGAAAACTTGATTGTTGTGGGTAAGGACGACATTGATCCCTCTCTTCAGGAGGAGGAGATAGTGGAAGTCGAAGCTACTCCTGCCGACGAATAAAGAGTATACTTAATCTAACTATAAATGAAGGGAATCCGTGGCAATACGGGTTCCCTTCTTGTTTTTTTTAACTTATTGAAGTTAAAATCGTTCCACATTTGTATTAAATTATTGTAATAATAGACCAACAATATGGAATTATCGGATAAAAAGTTTACCTTTGCGACACAAATATAGTAATTTGACTCAATCGACATGAAACAAAGGGTAATCTGGTTGATAAAAGCATACTTTGTGATATTAGGTATCTGCATTTTGCAGAAACCCTTTTTCATGTTGAGCAACTTGAACCTCTACTCTTCGGCTTCTGTCGCTGACTGGTTTAGTGTCATGTGGCACGGTCTTCCTCTCGACCGATCGGTAAGTGCCTATCTCGTGGTTATCCCGTCGGTCGTTATGATGCTGTCGGCATGGATTAAGATGCCGCCGCTCATGAAGGTGCTTCGGATTTACTTCGGCATCGTTGCGGTAGTCTTGTCGTTGATTTTTGTCTTTGACAGTGTTCTTTACCCTTACTGGGGTTTTAAACTCGATTCTACTCCGCTGTTCTATTTCTTCTCCTCTCCCAAGGATGCTGCGGCAAGCGGCACTTTCCTTCAACTGTGCGGCATCATTCTGGCTCTTGTGGGTGTCGCCGCCGTCATTTATGGCATATTCTATGCAGTGTTGTTGCGGCGGAGTTTCATGCAGTCGGTTAAACTTCCTGTCAATCCGGTAGGAGTCACCGCTTTCTTCTTGGTGCTCACTGTATTGCTTTTTATCCCTATCCGCGGAGGATTCACCGTGTCCACCATGAATGTCGGAAAAGTCTTTTTCAGTGAAAATCTTGCATTGAACCACGCCGCCATCAATCCTGCGTTCAGTTTGTTGGAATCCGTGTCACGTTCTTCCGATTTTGCGTCACAGTACCGTTTTATGTCCGAGGACGAGAAAGTATCGGCATTGCAGTCGTTTGAAAGCGCTTGCGTTATTCCGTGCGACTCGTTGACGAGTGATTCGGTTACCGTTGATCACCAGTTGTTCTCGGTTGAGCGTCCCAATGTTGTGCTGCTTATTCTTGAAAGCTTCTCTTCTCATCTCATGTCCACACTCGGCGGTGAGAAGAATGTGGCTGTAAATCTTGATTCCCTCGCAAAGGAAGGTGTTTTGTTCACTGACTTTTACGCCAATAGTTTTCGCACTGACCGCGGACTGGTGTCGATACTAAGCGGTTATCCCGCTCAGCCCACTACCAGCATCATGAAATACCCGCGCAAGTCACAGTCGCTTCCGGGAATTGCTTCTGCGTTAAAGGAACACGGCTATCATCCCCGTTATTATTACGGCGGCGATGCCGATTTCACCAACATGCGCTCTTATCTTGTCGCTACAGGATTCAACGACATCGTGTCCGATGTGGATTTTCCCATTTCACAGAGGTTGAGCAAGTGGGGAGTGCATGACCATCTTGTTTTTGACCGTCTTTTGGCTGACCTCGGCGGCGAATCCGCGCCAGAGGAGCCGTTCTTCACGGTAATGCAGACTTCAAGCAGCCATGAGCCGTTTGAAGTTCCTTACCGCCGTCTCGACAATGACCGCCTTAATGCATTTGCTTACACTGACAGCTGTATCGGTGACTTTATCAACCGTTTCAAGCAGCTTCCGCAGTGGCGCAATTCAGTGGTGGTGATGATTCCTGACCATCAGGGATGTTACCCCGAGTCCATCGACAATTACACCCCGCAGCGTTACCGCATCCCCATGATTATGGTGGGCGGTGCTGTGGCACGACCTGTCAGGGTGGATGTCACAGGCTCACAGCAGGATTTTGCCGCTACGCTTCTTGCGCAGTTAGGCGTGGACCATTCCCGGTTCTCGTTCAGCAAGGACCTCCTTGACGGTTCTGTCCCTCACTACGCTTTCTTTACCGTGCCCGATGCGTTCGGGGTTGTCACTCCGCGCAATCAGCTTGTCTATGACTGTCAGGCAGGGGCTGTGGTGTACGATGAAGGCGCTTTCCCCGGCGAAAATCTCAACTTCGGGAAGGCTTATTTACAGAATATTTACGATGATCTCTCTAAACGTTAATATGTTATGATGCTATTTATTGAAACTCTCCAGGACTCGATAATTAATGCCGACACTAATCTGTTTCTTGCGATAAACCAGATGAACCATTCGTTCTTTGATCGGTTTATGAGCGTTTACAGCGGCAAGTGGGTATGGATTCCCATGTATGCTTCCATCTTCTACGTGCTGTTACGTAATTTCAACTGGAAGACAGTGCTTGGTATTGTGTTTGGACTCACTCTCACTATTGTTTTTGCCGACAAAGTGTGCGCTGAGCTTATCCGTCCTTTCTTTGAGCGTATGCGTCCCTCCAACCTCAACAATCCCTTGTCATCCCTGGTGCATGTGGTCGACAACTACCGCGGGGGCAGTTACGGATTCCCTTCCTGCCATGCCGCCAACACTTTCGGCTTGACTTTCTTCCTCTTCCTGCTGTTCCGCCGCTATATCCTTACCCTGTTCATGCTTGGATGGGCTGTGCTCACCTGCTATTCCAGGGTGTACCTCGGTGTGCATTATCCCGGTGACCTTTTAGTGGGAATGCTTGTTGGCATCGCCGGAGCCACATTGATGTATTTCATCTTCAAGCGCGCCTCTTATTATCTTAAAGTCAATCCGCAGGGCGCGGTTTACAGTGGAGGAAAACAGTTTGCGTCCTCCGAAGGTATTATTGCCGGCGGTCAACTGTCAGCCGGTCCGCAAGGCTATTTCCACCTTCCACGCCTTATGCACATCAACGCCCCCATCCTCATCGGCGCAGTCACCATCTTAGGCATCATCATCTACGCCTCCCTTCCCTGGGCATTCTGATATCCAATCCACATATCCCGAAGGGATATCGGGACAAGCATCTATCAGCGAAGCCTCGCAGAGGCGAGTCTTTGCATAACCCCAGATGACCGAAGGGGAATCTGGGGAGAAGGGTGTAGCTGACACCCACCCAAAAAATGGAGCTTCGGAGATGCGACACCAGAGGTATCATCCCGGGGGAATTTGGTAATTTTGGATTTTGAATTTTGAATTTTGGATTGTGGGAATGGGATAATCGGTGTTTTTAAATGTGATTATAATGCAAATATGCAATAAAATTGCGGTCAAGTCAAGTGCTTTTAGCTTTTTTTAATTGAGATGAAAATTTCTGTATTTTTGTGTAGTTTTTGACGAGGGTGTTGCGTCTAAAGGATAAACAACTAAAATGATGAATGAACTTAAACAAAAATTTGAACGGATTGTCAAGCAAGAGAAAGGCACTGTATATTCCATCTGCCTGATGTTTGCCGCTGACCGTTTTGATGCCGATGATATGGCTCAGGAAGCATTGACTAATTTATGGCTTGGTCTGCCTAAGTTCAGGGATGACAGGTCCTATCACACATGGGTGTACCGTGTCACTCTCAACACGTGTATATCTTTCGACCGCAAGCGGAAACGTAAATCCGCAAGGGAGATTAATATCGACATAAATCCCGGAATTCTCTCGGATAATACGAGAGTAGGACAAAATTCCCGGCTATTGCATCAGCGCATTCAGATGTTGGAGCCGTTTGATCGAGCCATAATATTACTTTGGCTTGAGGACTTGCCTTACGAGGAAATAGGAGCCATTGTCGGGATTAGTGCCAAGGCAGTGGGTGTGAGGCTTGTGAGAATACGCGAAAAACTAAAAAAAATTACTGTAAACGAAAAATAATCATCAATATGGAAAATATGAATAACATTGGAATCGGGCAGCTGGAGGATATGAAAAATGAGATGCAAGAACTTCGTGAAAGCCTTCAGCAACAAAAGATTTTTACTGATAAATCTATACGACATGCTATGGTGGGAAGGTCATCTTGGATTAACCGATTTGTGAAATCCGAGGTTTTTATAGTGCTTCCTGTTTCAATTTTGCTGTTTCTCTGGTTGAAATCAGCTATAGGGCTTTCGTGGGCTTTCGTGGTGGTCACCCTTGGACTTATTTTTGCCGATATTGTGTGGGACATCATTATAAATCGATTGAAACCTGCCGACTATGTGTCGCTGTCATTGATTGACCTGAAGGAACGTCTTATACGTCAGCGTGAGATGCGTCGTCGTCAGATGTTGATTGAATTGCCCCTTGTCGTAGTATGGGCGGTGTGGTTTGTCTACGATGTAGCAACAAATGGAGTTGGGATGTTTGAAGATGTGCCTCTCTGGATTCCTCTGATTATAACGGTAGTATGGTTTATTGTGGCAATGGTGATTGTATTTAAGATTTACCATAAGATGCAAGGTATAGATGCCGATGCGCTTGCGGAAATTGAGCAACTTAAGAATATGGAATAGCGAGGCGAGTGGCAATTGCATGAAAAAAGAGGCTGCGCCAAAATTGGCACAGCCTCTTGCAATAATGGGTTACGTGGAGATTATTTTTTGTATTGGACGGCTGCCATTTCGATGTTGAGGCCTTCCTTGTAGTTCTCGATGTAGGTATTGAAGCCTTCCACTTCTTCTTTGGTGGGGGTGATGCTTGTGCCTTGGTCGCCGGCGAACACCTGAATGTCGAGGAAGTCGGCAAGAGAGCGTTCTTCGGAGTTGTTTACGAGATAGGAAGCGAGTAGAGCCACGCCCCATGCTCCGCCTTCCCCTGCTGTGTCCATCACTGAGATGGGTGAGTTGATGGCTGCTGCGAGGATGCGTTGTCCCACGCCTTTGGTCTTGAACAGACCGCCGTGACCGGTGATGCGGTCAACCTTGATTTTTTCTTCGTTGAAGAGGATGTCGTTGCCTATCTTGAGCACGCTTACGGAGCCGTAGAGATGGGCGCGCATGAAGTTGGCAAGGTTGAACTTGTCGCTTACCGAGCGCACGAATAGCGGACGACCTTCGGGAAGGTTGGTTACAGGCTCTCCCGAGAAGTAGTTGTAGGAGAGGAGTCCACCGCAGTCAGTGTCGCCTTTGAGGGCATTGTTGTAGAGCTTGCCGTAGATTTCGTTCATGTCGACGGGGATTCCCATCAATTCGTTGTACTCCTTAAAGATGTTGATCCAGGCATTGAGGTCGGAGGTACAGTTGTTGCAATGCACCATAGCCACGGGGCTTCCGTCGGGAGTAGTCACCATGTCGATTACTTCGTAGGGACGGCTGAGGTCCTTTTCAAGCACAATCATGGAGAATGACGAAGTTCCTGCTTGCTCCCCATCGATGCCGAAACCAA